>JASLBS010000036.1 GCA_030146405.1 Arthrobacter sp. | reverse complement strand
CGACACCGTCCGGGCTCCGGTCGATCCTGCGGGCGCCGAACTCGTCTCGCTGCAGGACGTCCACTTCTCCTATCCGAAGGACGCGGGCGCGAAGGAAGTGCCCGCGGGTCTCTCCGGGGTCGATCTCTCGGTGCGGGCGGGTGAGATCGTCGCCGTACGCGGCGCCAACGGTTCGGGTAAATCCACACTGCTGCAGCTCCTCGACGGTCTGTACCGGGCGGATCGCGGTTCCGTCACCGTGGCCGGTGTGACGATCCGGCGTCAGCCGACGGGCGCGCTCGCCGCCGTCGTGGGATACCTCTTCCAGGACACGGACCAGCAGCTCTTCGAGCGCACGGTCCTGCGCGAGGTGTCCTACGGTCCGCTCGCCACGGGTGCGCGCAAGGACGACGCCGTGCGACGCGCCGTGGAAGCCCTCGGCACGGTGGGGTTGGGAGCGCGCGGAGACATGCATCCGTACGAACTGGCCTTCGCCCAGCGGCGCCTGATCGCCCTGGCCTCCATCATCGCCACGGGCCCCACCGTCTGGGCACTCGACGAACCGACGGCAGGCCTGGACGCACCCACGCGAACGGTACTGGCCCGGCTGGTCACCGAACACGTCCGGGCAGGGGGCGCCGTGCTGATGGCCACCCACGATGCAGCTTTCGCCGACGCCGTGGCCTCCAGGACCGTGTGGCTGGAAGCGGGCAGGATCGTGCCCCAGGGCGGCAATCCCGGGCCCGCATCCCGAACGTATCTCCCACCGCCTGGCGGGGAGACCTAGGGTGGGGGCATGGACGCTTTGAGGGAGAGACACCGGACCGTTCGTTCGACGGGCGCGGACCTCGCCGTGTTCGAGTACGGACAGGATCCCGGACCGGGCACGCCCACCATCCTCTTCCTGCACGGCTATCCGGATGACCATCGGGTCTTCCATCCCGTCATCAAGGAGCTGTCCGCGACGCACCACGTGGTGGCCTTCGATACGCGGAATGCGGGGCGATCAGTTCCGCGTCGGGGAGCGGGCTTCACCCTGGCCGAGCTGGTGGACGACGCCGTGGCGGTGCTCGGGAGCATCGAGGCCCCCGGAGGCGTGCGACTGGTCGGCCACGACTGGGGCTCCATCCAGGGCTGGGCCGTGATCCAGGACGAGCGGACGGACGGACGCATCCTCGACTACACCAGCATCTCGGGCCCTGACCTGCGACATTTCTCCCGCTGGCTGCGCGGTCGTCTGCGCACGCCACGTCTGGTGCCACAGGGCGTGGGCCAGGTGCTCCGCAGCTCGTACGTCGGCGCCTTCCAGCTACCGGTGCTGCCCGAGCTGTTCTGGAAGCACGTCCTGACCCGGCGCTACGAGCTGATGGCGCGGCGCAACGTCGGGGCCGATCCCGTCCGCGGCCTCGCCCTGTACCGGACCAACATGCTCTCGGGCGTGACACCGCCGCGGCGCCGGACGGTGACCGTCCCCGTGCACGTGATCGTTCCGATCAAGGACCCCTTCCTCTCGCCGCACCTGGTGGACGGCCTGGAGGAGTGGGTGCAGGACCTCACGGTGACGAGCGTGCCCGGCGGGCACTGGTGGATCGCCTCCCGGCCCCGGGCGTTCGCCGAACTGCTGGCTCCCGACCTGCGGTTCGCGGACGACGGCGGGTGACCGGGGCGCGATGCGATGGTGCGTCGCGGGCCGGCACGGAACGGAACCATTTGCCCGGGCGACCAGCACGGGCTGGAAAAGCTCCGGCCCGGATGGTCGGCGGGAGAGCGCCGGCCGAATGGGCCGTCAGGCCTCGAGCAGACCGCGGATGTCGTCCGCGGTCAGCGCGGAACTGAACACGGCGTCGTCGTCCATCACGGAGGTGAAGAGCTTGGCCTTCTGCTCCTTGAGCTTCATGACCTTCTCCTCGATGGTGCCCTTGGACACCATGCGGTACACCATCACGTTCTTGGTCTGGCCGATGCGGTGCGTGCGGTCCACGGCCTGCGCCTCGGAGGCCGGGTTCCACCAGGGGTCCAGGAGGAAGCAGTAGTCCGCCTCCGTGAGGTTGAGGCCGAATCCGCCGGCCTTCAGGCTGATCAGGAACACCGGCGCCTTGCCGTCCTTGAAGGAGTCGATCACCTCGCCGCGGCTGCGGGTGGAGCCGTCGAGGTACGCGTACTCGATGCCCCGGGCGTCGAGCTGTTCCGCCGCCTTCTTGAGGTAGGACGTGAACTGGCTGAACACGAGTGCCCGGTGGCCCTCGGCGAGGATCCCGTCGAGGTTCTCCAGTAGGACGTCCAGCTTCGCCGAGGGAACGCCCTCGTGCGCGGGGTCCACGAGCGAGGCGTCGAGACTGAGCATGCGCAGCAGGGTCAGCGACCTGAACACGATCATGCGGTTGCGGTTCATGTCCTCGATGAGGCCGAGGAGTTTCTGCCGTTCGCGCTGCAGGTACGTCTCGTAGATGTGCTGGTGCTCCGGGTGGAGCTCCACCTCCAGCACCTGTTCCTGCTTGGGTGGCAGATCGGAGGCCACCGCCTCCTTGGTGCGGCGCATCATGAGCGGACGGATCCGTTTGCGCAGCTTCACCAGTGGGCGGTTGTCCCCGATCTTCTCGATCGGGGTGCGGTAATCCTCGGTGAACTTCCGCGCGGACGGGAAGAGGCCCGGTGCCACGATGTTGAACAGTGACCACAGCTCCATGAGGTTGTTCTCCATGGGTGTGCCGGTGATCGCGAGCTTGAACGGGGCGTCGAAGTCCTTGGCGGCCTGGTGCACCTTGGATGCGCGGTTCTTCACGAACTGCGCCTCGTCCAGCATCAGCCCGGACCAGGAGAGGGCCTGGTAGGCGGGGAAGTCGAGACGGAAGAGGGTGTAGGAGGTGATCACCAGATCGGCGTCGCGGAGTTGTTCCTCCAGGGTCACGCCGGAGGCTCCCTGCGTGTCCGTCACGGCCACCACCTTCAGCCCAGGGGCGAAGCGGTGCGCCTCCTTGACCCAGTTGGGCACCACCGAGGTGGGCGCCACCACGAGGAACGGCGCCGTGAGCCCTGTGGTCTCCTTGGCGTAGGCGACCAGGGCCAGTGCCTGGAGCGTCTTGCCCAGTCCCATGTCATCGGCGAGCACGCCGCCCAGCTGGTGCCGCCACAGGAAAGCGAGCCAGTTGAAGCCCTCCGCCTGGTAGGGGCGCATGTCCGCCACGAGGCCGGCGGGCGGCGCGGTGGCGCCGACGTCGTTGACCTCCAGCAGTCCGCTGACGGCGTCACGCCAGGACTGGGCCTGCTCGGTCTCCTCCGCGAGGTCCTCGAAGTCGGCCCACAGGCCCGCCTGGTAGCGGCTGATCTGAAGGACGGACTCGGGATCCCACTCGCTGAGCGCGCGGGCTTCCTCGATCAGGTCCCGCAGCTGGTCGAACACGGGTTGTTCGAGGGAGAGGTAGGTGTTGTCCACGAGCTTGAGCTTCTTCCGGCCCTGCGCGAGCGCCCGGAAGATCGAGTCGAACGGGATGGTGCGCCCGCTCACGGTGACCATCACGCCGAGATCGAACCAGTCGCGGTTCTCCGTCTCCACGGTGCTGATCCGCAGTGTGGGCGTCTCGGTGAGCTCGCGGTAGTCCGGCTGCTCGCCGATCACCTGAACCTCCACCCCGGGCAGCTCCTCGAGTTTCGGCAGGATCTCCTCCACGAACTCCACGGCCTGCATGTCCTCGAGCCGGACGGCCTTCAGGGGCTGGGTGCCGAGGGTGGAGCGCACCGCGGCGGCCAGTGCGTCCTCGGCGTCGGCGTCACGGTAGCCGTCGTCGCTGCCGGGCCCGCCGCGTCGGAAGGCCCGGCGCTGGACGGTCCCGCCCAGGGTGTAGGCGAAGTGCCAGTCCAGCGCCACGTCGCCCTCCTGCCCGTAGGAGGTGGTGAGTACGAGGACCGGCGGCTGGACCTCCGGCAGGTCGATGCTGCCGTCGCTGCTCTCCACGTGGATGGTCTGCCGGAGCCGGGGGTAGTAGTCCTGCAGGAAGAGAGCCGTCTCCTCCTCCGGGATGGTGACGGTGTGGCCACGCTGCAGCAGCTCGATGTCCCTGGGTGTCAGCCTCCGTGCGGTGGGGGCGAGCGTGATGGTGTCACCCGGGGCCACGGTGTAGATGCCGTGGGTGCTGATCACGTGGGCGGTGTCGGAGGGGTGGGCCCGGCCGTCGATGTCCAGGGCCGGGTGCAGCCGGAGGGCGCCCTCATCGGTCGCCGTGGCATCCAGCTTGAGGGTGGCTCGAGTGGCGAGCTCGATACTGACGGACTTCCTGGAGCCAACGAAGGCGATCCCGAGACGCTGCGCCTCCTCCAGCAACTGCCAGAGGAGGGGGTTGCTGAAATCGTCCAGGTAAAGCCAGGAATCGTTGTTGCCGAAGTAGTTGACGCCCGTGCCGCGATGCAGGGCGGGGAACTGGGAGAACCAGCGGTGCTGCTCGGCCTCGAGCTTGAGCCCGTACGTCTGGTAGCTGATGCTGCCCCAGGACAGGTTGTTCTTGATCCACTTGCCCTTGCCGTTCTGGCTGACCGGCCGCACCCCGAGCCGCGTGTTGAGCGTGCGCTGCCCCTGCCGCTCGGCGGCCGAGCCCCAGCGTTGCACGGCGACCTCGGGGGTTCGCAGTTCGAACTGGAGGCCGAGCTTCGTGGTCGGGGCCGCGGTGTCCGGTGCGTCATCGTCCTCGGTCCCCAGCAGATCGGTCAGGGAGGCCTGCCAGCCCTCGGGGGCGGCGGCGCGCGGCGCCGGACGTGCGCCGAGCGCGCGCTCGTGCTGGGCCAGGAGGTTCTCGGTGTTGCTCTGGAGCGCCGTGGCGGCCACGTGCTTGCAATCCGCGCCCACGGGGCAGCTGCAGAAGTTCTCGAGCGGGCGGAAACGCCCGTCGCCCTTCACGCCGAGGCGTAGCTTGGTGCGGTAGTCCGACGGCGCGGTGCCGCGGACCTTTCCGGTGAGGACCTTGGAGGTGTCGTCCCACGTGAGGGAGCTGACGGCGCCGTCCTTGGCGTAGGTCTGCCCCCGCTGGAACGCAGCCCCGCCCACGATGCGGACGATGTCGGTGACATCGACCATGGGGTGGCTGGAATTGGGCATAATTCCATGCTCTCACGCAACGGCGACGCTCTCCTGCCACAGGGTGCCCTTCCATGGGAAGCCGATCGGTTCCGAGGGATGTGATCGGGCCGGTCGCATGCCTGCTCTACCGTTGGCAAGGGGGCTGATGATCACCCTCGAATGGAATGGACGGATTGCCCGTGTTCGAAGCAGCAAGCATTATCTACGCAGCGGCGGGACTCGCCGTGTTCGCCGCGGCACTCCTGCCACGCCTGCTCATGCGCGCGCCGGTGTCGATGCCCATGGTCTTCCTCGCCGCCGGCATCCTGGTCTTCAGCTTCTCGCGGAACCTGCCCGATCCTGATCCCATCGAGTACAGCGACATTACGATCCACCTCAGCGAGGTGTGCGTGATCATCTCGCTCATGGGGGCGGGGCTCGCGCTGGACCGCAGGGTGGGATGGCGTCGGTGGTCCACCACGTGGCGGCTCCTCGGTATCGCGATGCCGCTGTGCATCCTGGGTCTGACCCTCATGGGGATGTGGATCCTCGGCCTCGGGATCGCCTCGGCCCTCCTGATCGCTGCCGCGCTGGCTCCCACCGATCCCGTCCTCGCCTCCGAGGTCCAGGTGGGCGAGCCGTCCGAGTCCGAGGAGGATCTCGAGGCGGAGGACGAGGTCCGCTTCGGGCTGACCTCGGAGGCCGGCCTCAATGACGGGTTGGCCTTCCCCTTCATCTACCTGGCGATCCTGCTGAGCACGGTCGGGACCGCACCGTCCGCCTGGTTCCCGGAGTGGGCCCTGCTCGACGTGCTGTGGCGCATGATCATCGGGTGCGCGTTCGGCTACGGCATGGGCCGGTTGCTCGGACGGGTCTTCTTCCGGACTCCCCTGAAGACCGTCCGCCTCGCGAACTACTCCGAGGGGTTCGTCGCGCTCGCGGCCACGTTCCTGACGTACGGCGTGGCCGAGGCCGTGGAGGGCTACGGCTTCATCGCCGTCTTCGTCTGTGCGGTCACCATCCGCGCGGCGGAGCAGACGCACGGTTACCACGGCGTCCTGCACAGCTACATCGAGCAGCTCGAGCGCCTGTTGACCGTCGTCGTGCTGGTCCTGCTGGGCGGGGCCGTGGCCCGTGGCCTGTTCGAGGGTCTGCAGCCCCTCGAGGTGGTGGTCGCGGTCGCCTTCATCCTGGTGGTCCGGCCCGTCACGGCCTGGCTCAGCCTGGCCCGCGGCAGGACCGGATTCTGGGAGCGGGGCGTCCTCGCGTTCTTCGGTGTGCGCGGGATCGGCACCATCTACTACCTCAGCTACGCCCTCTCGAAGGGGGAGTTCGGGGCCGACGCGGCAGCCCTGTGGCGCATCGGTGGGCTGGCGATCGTCCTCTCGATCGTGGTGCACGGCATCACGGCGGCGCCCGTCATCAACGCCCTCGACCGGGCACGTCGGCGCAAGGCACGCGAACAGGGCGACGAGAGCCAGGCGCCCACCACGCCCGTCTAGCCGCGATCCATCAGGCGGTGGCTCTGCGCTCGAGGGTGGCGCGGACCACGAGCCCGCCGACGAGCGCCCAGAACGCGCCGCCAATACCCAGGACGGACAGCCCCGATGCGGCCAGGAGGAACGTCACGGCGCCGCTCATGCGTCCTGTCGCGTTGCTGAAGGACGCCGTCACCGCCGTCGCCATGGTGCCGATCAGCGCGAGCCCGGCCACCGCCTCGACGAGCCCGGCCGGCGCAGCGCCCACGATGACGACGAGCGCTCCGGACACACCGGCCAGCACCAGGTAGGACAGCCCGGCGGTGAGGGCCGCGATCCAGCGCCGATCCCGGTCCTCGCCCGCACCCTCGCCCGCGGACAGGGCGGCGGACAGGGCCGCGAGGTTGACCGCGTGCCCGCCGAAGGGTGCGGCGACGGCGGTGCCGACCCCGGTCACCGCGAGCGCGGACCGCCAGGGTGCCCGGTAGCCGAAGGACGAAAGGACGGCCACGCCGGGGAGATTCTGGGACGCCATCGTCACGACGTACAGGGGCAGGGCTATGCCGATGATGGCTGCGGGATCGAGCACCGGAACGGTGAAGGCGAGCGTCGGTGCCAGGGACGACGGTTCGATCACCGTCCCGTCGAGGGCGAACCGCAGGGCGATCACCGCGAGGGCCGTGAGGAACGCGAACGGGACGGCCCACTTGGGCGCGAGTGCGGACGCAGCGAGCCAGACGACGATCACGGGCAGGACGAGGAGCGGGATGGAGCCGAGTGACTGGAACGGGGCCAGGCAGAGGGGCAGGAGCACACCGGCGAGCATGGCTTGCGCGAGGTGCTGCGGGATGCGGGCGACGAGCCTGCCCAGCCAGGGAACGGCTCCGGTCAGGGCTATCAGGGCGCCGGTGACGAGGAAGGCGCCCACGGCGGCCGGCCAGCCCCCGTCGGGGATGCTCGCACCCGCGAGCAGTGCCGCCCCGGGAGTGGACCAGGAGAGGGTGACGGGAATGCGGTAGCGCAGGGCCAGCAGCACGATCCCGAGCCCCACGACGGCGGTCAGGGCGAGCAGCCCCGAGGCCGCCTGCTCCGGGGTGGCCCCCGTGGCCCGCAGGCCGGCCAGGACCACGGCGAAGGAGGACGTGAAGCCGACGAGGGCCGTGACGACGCCGGCGAGGACGGGTTCGTGCAGGCTGGGGCGCGTGGCCGTGCTCGAGTGCACCGCAGGTCTCCTGTCCGGGCGCTGGTGCGCCCGTCGAGCGGTTCATGGCGTTCTGTATACGGAACGGCAAGCGTAGGATGCAGGCATGCCCGAGGACAAGCCCGACCGCACCGTGTCACTGCGGTCCGCCGTGGCACATCGCATCACGGACCTGCGACAGCGGAGGGGGCTCTCGCTGAGCGCACTGGCCGCCCGGGCGGGCATCGGCAAGGGCACGCTGTCGGAGCTCGAGGCCGGAACCCGCAATCCGACCCTCGAGACGCTCTACGCGCTCGCGGGACCACTGGGTGTCCCGCTCACGGGGATCGTCGGGGACGAGCCCGGGCGCAACGTCTCCGACGCGGTGGTGGAGGCGCGGCTGCTGCATGTGCGGACGCACGACGACGGCGGGACCACGGAGGTCTTCTGGCTCACCATCGCGGCACTCGGTACGCGGGTCTCACCCCCGCACCGGGCCGGGACGGTCGAGCACCTCCGGGTGGTGCGGGGGAGTGCGCGCGTGGGGCCGCTCGGCGGCGAGCAGGAGGTCCGCGGAGGGGAATCGCATTCGTGGAGGGGCGACGGCGAGCACTGCTACGCATCGATGGGCGGGGTCACGGAGGGGATCCTGACCATCGAGACACCCGCGAAGGAGCCCTGAACCGCGTTGGTCAGGCGCTGCGGATCTGCTCCAGGTGCCGCTGCACGGCCTCCAGTTCGTCGCTCAGGGACTGCAGGCGGGCTGTGTTCTGCTCCACCGCGAGTTGCCGGACCAGGTGGTCCTGGCGCTCACGGAGCGCGGTCTCGGAAATCTGCTGTTCGCTGTTCGACATGCTCCCAGTCTGTCAGGACGGCGGGAGGCGGGCGACCCCGGTCACAGGGAAGTGACGTAGGCTCCGGCGACACCGCCGTCGACGAGGGACTGGCCGGCAGGCGCAGGAAATAGATGCGCCCAGGCAACCGTTCCCTTGAGAGGTCCACGGCCACCGCCCTGGTCCCGAGAATCGAGAGGTGCATCTATGACCATCCCCCTGTCCATCCTGGATCTGGCGCAGGTCGCCGAAGGCTCGACGCCGGCGGAGACCTTCGCGTCCAGTGTGTCGCTCGCCCAGCACGCCGAGACCTGGGGCTACCGGCGCATCTGGTACGCGGAACACCACAACATGGGGAGCATCGCCTCCTCCGCGACGAGCGTGCTCATCGCCCACATCGCGGCGCACACCTCGACCATCCGGCTCGGTTCGGGCGGCGTCATGCTGCCTAATCACTCGCCGCTCACGATCGCCGAGCAGTTCGGCACGCTCGAGAGCCTGCACCCGGGCAGGATCGACCTCGGGTTGGGCCGTGCTCCGGGCAGTGACCAGGTGACCGCCCGGGCGTTGCGCCGGGACCCCATGTCCGCCGACAGCTTCCCCCAGGACGTCCTCGAACTGCAGGGGTACCTGACCGGGAAGACGCGCGTGGCCGGCGTCCAGGCCACGCCGGGCAAGGGCACCAATGTGCCGCTGTACATCCTCGGCTCGTCGCTCTTCGGGGCTAGGCTCGCGGCTGCACTCGGACTGCCCTTCGCCTTCGCGTCCCACTTCGCGCCGCAGGCCCTGCAGGACGCCGCCTCGATCTACCGGCGCGAGTTCACGCCCTCGGAGCAGGCGGAGAAACCCCACTTCATCGCCGGCGTGAACGTCATCGCGGCGGACAACGCGAACGACGCGCACCACGAGTTCCACGAGGGCATGCTCCGCCGCGTGACGCTCCTTCTCGGGCGCGGGCAGACCTTCACCCGTGAGGAGTCGGAGGCGATCCTCTCCTCACCCGGTGGGCAGCAGATGGCGGACATGGCGCGTTACAGCGCCGTGGGCACGCCCGACGTCGTCCGGGACTATCTGGAGCGCTTCTCGGCCCAGATCGGAGCCGATGAACTCATCGTCGCCACGCAGGCGGAGACCACCGAATCGTGGCTGCATTCCTTCGGGTTGCTGGCCGGATCGATGCTCCCGGTATCCGCTTGAGATCGAGGTTTCCGAACTTTTCTGGGGATCCTGCTTGCCATTACCCCGTCAAGGCTGGTTAAGTGGAGCTTGGTTGTAGTGTTGCGCATTTGTATTTCGCGCGGTGTAGCCCTCCGGGTTGCATCGTGTCTCTGAAAAAGCGGACAAGCACGCCGCGACTGGGGCGTTCCGAAAGTCGGATCGCGTCTGAATTTCAGAAGGATGAATAAAAATGGCAACAGGTACCGTGAAGTGGTTCAACGCTGAAAAGGGCTTTGGATTCATTGCTCCCGACGACGGAAGCGCAGACGTGTTCGCACACTTCTCCGCCATCAACGCAAGC
>JASLBS010000275.1 GCA_030146405.1 Arthrobacter sp. | reverse complement strand
GCGTCCTCGGGACCGGCCACCTCACCCGTTCCGATCGCCCACACCGGCTCGTAGGCGACCACGAGGGTGGAAGCCTGCTCCGCCGTGAGCCCCTCGACGCCCTGGCGGAGCTGCTCGAGCGTGTGAGCCACGTGTGTTCCGGCCTGCCGGATCTCCAGCCCCTCGCCCACGCACAGGACGGGAACGAGGCCGTGGCGGAACGCGGCGTGCACCTTGCGGTTCAGCAGCTCGTCGGACTCGGCGTGGAGGGTGCGCCGCTCCGAGTGGCCCACGAGCACGTACGTGCACTCCAGCTTCCCGAGGAACTGTCCCGAGATGTCGCCGGTGAAGGCCCCGGAGTCCTCGGGTGAGAGGTCCTGTCCCCCGTAGACGACATCGAGCTTGTCGCCCTTGACGAGGGTCTGCACACCGCGGAGATCGGTGAACGGGGGGAAGACGGAGACCTCGACGCGGGAGAAGTCGTGGTCCGCGTCCTTGAGGGTCCAGGCCAGCTTCTGCAGGAAGGTGATGCCCTGCATGTGGTCCAGGTTCATCTTCCAGTTGCCGGCGATGAGCGGTCGACGATCGAACGCGCCGTTGGTCGAGGTGGTCATGTTCTACTCCATCTGTTCAGTGCATGGCAGCGGGATCCGCCCGGCTCGCGCCGGGCGGATCCCGCCTTTCCTGTGCGGAGGCCTGCTGCGGGCCCGGGGGTCCGCGGCATGCCTACTGCCCGTCGCGTGCGAGGGCGGTGAGCCCCGGCAGCTGCTTTCCCTCGAGATATTCGAGGCTCGCTCCACCGCCGGTGGAGATGTGCCCGAACTGGTCGTCCGAGAAGCCGAGGCCACGGACGGCCGCGGCGGAGTCCCCGCCGCCGACGACGGTCAGGGCACCCTTCGCCTGCACCTCCACGAGCGCCTGGGCCACGGCCCGGGTCCCGCCGGCGAACGCGTCGAACTCGAAGACGCCCATCGGGCCGTTCCAGAACACCGTCCTCGCCTCGGCGATGTTCGCCGCGAAGTCGGCGCCGGTGGCCGGACCCACGTCGAGTCCGATGCCCTGTGCTCCGTACGCACCGGACTCGATCGCATCCGCGGCGATCACGCTGGAGCCGGCGTCGGCGGCGAACTTCTCCGCCACCACGATGTCCGTGGGAAGCACGAACTGGGTACCGTTCCGCGAACCGCGCTCGAGGTACCCGCGCACGGTCTCCACCTGGTCCTCCTCGAGGAGACTCGCACCGACCCGGTGACCCTGCGCCGCGAGGAAGGTGAACACCATGCCACCCCCTACCAGGATGCGGTCCGCGGTGCCGATCAGGTTCTCGATGACCGCGAGCTTGTCCGACACCTTGGAGCCACCCAGCACCACGACGAACGGCCGTTGCGGGCTGTCGGTGAGCTGCTCGAGGACCACGAGCTCCGCCTTGACCAGGTCACCCTGGTAGGCGGGCAGGAGGCCTGCGATGTCGTACACGCTGGCATGGCGCCGGTGGACGGCGCCGAACGCGTCGTCCACGTACGCGCCGTCCGGTCCCACCAGCGCGGCGAGCTCACGGGCGAGCGCCGAGCGCTCGTCGTCGTCCTTGCTCGTCTCCCGAGGGTCGAACCGAACGTTCTCGAGCACGAGCACCGCGCCGTCCGCCAGTTCCGCCGCCAGGGCGCGCGCGCCCTCACCGCTGGTGTCGGGAGCGAGCTCCACGGGGAAGTCCGCCAGTTCCCGCAGTGCATCCGCAGCGGGCTTGAGCGAGTACTTCTCCTCCGGTACCCCCTTGGGCCGCCCGAGGTGGGCCATGACGATCACCGCGGCCCCCGCCTCGCTCAGTCTGCGCAGGACGGGCAGCGATGCACGGACACGTCCGTCGTCGGTGATCCTCAGCGTCGGGACCTCGCCCTCGAGGGGCACGTTGAGGTCGGAGCGCACGAGGACGCGGCGTCCCCGGACCCCTTCGGCGAGGAGGTCGTCGAGCGATGCGTAAGCCACGTCCGGGACCGCCTAGGAGAGCTTGGCCGCGACGATTTCGGTCAGGTCGACCAGGCGGTTCGAGTAACCCCACTCGTTGTCGTACCAGCCGACCACCTTCACCTGGTTGCCGAGAACCTTGGTCAGGCCCGAATCGAAGATGCACGACGCCGGGTCGGTCACGATGTCGGAGGAGACGATCGGGTCCTCGGTGTAGGAGAGGTAGCCCTTGAGGGAACCCTCGGCTGCCGCCGCCGCGTAGGCCGCGTTGACCTCCTCGGCCGTCACCTCTCGGCCGACCGTCACGGTGAGGTCGGTGGCGGAACCGGTGGGAACGGGAACGCGGATGGCGTAACCGTCGAGCTTGCCCTTCAGCTCGGGCAGGACGAGGCCGATCGCCTTCGCCGCACCCGTGGAGGTCGGGACCATGTTGATGGCTGCTGCACGCGCCCGGCGGAGGTCCTTGTGCGGGCCGTCCTGCAGGTTCTGGTCGGCGGTGTAGGCGTGGATCGTGGTCATGAGGCCACGCTCGATGCCGAACGAGTCGTTGAGGACCTTGGCGAGGGGGCCCAGGCAGTTGGTGGTGCACGATGCGTTCGAGATGATGTGGTGGTTCTCGGGGTCGTAGTCACCGTCGTTGACGCCGAGCACCACGGTGATGTCCTCGTCGGACGCCGGTGCGGAGATCAGCACCTTCCGGGCGCCGGCGTCGATGTGCTTCTGCGCATCGGAGGCCTTGGTGAAGAAGCCGGTGGACTCGATGACGATGTCCACGCCGAGGTCCTTCCAGGGAAGGTTCGCGGGGTCGCGCTCGGCCAGGACCTTGACGCGCTTGCCACCGACGACCAGGTCACCACCCTCGACCTCGACGGAGGCCTTCAGGCGTCCGGTGACGGAGTCGTATTTCAGCAGGTGGGCGAGGGCCTCGGGGCTCGTGAGGTCGTTGACCGCGACGATCTCGAGGTCTGCGCCCTGCTCGAGGGCCGCACGGAAGTAATTGCGGCCGATGCGGCCGAAGCCATTGATTCCAACGCGAGTAGTCACTGGTTTCCATCTCCTTGATAGGTGGTGCCGCTGCACAGCCCTTCTCGGGCGATGCCGGCGACGAATAAATCTGACCGGGCACACCTTCGTGCCGACGTGAATCGGGTCCTGCTGATTCCTGCGGGGCGTGAGGTGCTACGCAGGAGCCGTACGGGAGCACTGCGTCCCGTACGGCTTCAACCTTACTCAGCGCTTCGTGACCGCGCTGGATCGATACGGCCGGTCCGGGACTTCACCGTGGCGGTAGCCACGCTCCTGCCCGGCACAACCCCCTGCGCGTGTCGCTCCCCGGTGCCACCGCCCTGCGGTGCTCGGCGGGCGGTGTCCACCGGTGAGCAGCGGACGGGCGATGGGATGACCGGGGTGTCAGTGGCCGGGGGTGATGAGGGTGCTGGCGCCGGTGGTGGCTGCGGTGAAGCGGGTCTGGACGTCGGCCCAGTTCACGAGGTTCCACCAGGCCTTGACGTACTCGGGCTTGACGTTGACGTAGTCGAGGTAGAAGGC
>JASLBS010000125.1 GCA_030146405.1 Arthrobacter sp. | reverse complement strand
AGACCTTCGACGTCACCGCTGCTGCCGTTGCAGTAGCAGGCCCCGCCGGTGGCGGAGCCGTGGCCGAGGCCGAGGAGCAGACGGAATTTGACGTCATCCTCGAGGCTGCCGGTGACAAGAAGATCGCAGTGATCAAGGAAGTTCGCGCGCTCACCTCGCTGGGCCTGAAGGAAGCCAAGGACGTCGTCGACAGCGCGCCCAAGGCCGTCCTCGAGGGCGCAACCAAGGAAGCCGCAGAGAAGGCCAAGGAGACCCTCGAGGCCGCCGGCGCCACGGTCACCCTCAAGTAACACTGCTGTCCTCGAGACTCCGGCAGCCGCCTGAGCCTCAGCAGCACCAGCAAGAGCCCCGCTTCATCGAAGCGGGGCTCTTGCCATGCCGGGGCCGGGGAGGGTTTTCCCGCGGCACCGGATCCCGTGGGCGAGACTAGCGCCAGAGCAGCAGGGCCTCGCCCTGGCCTCCGCCGCCACACAGCGCCACGGCCGATCTGCCCGTACCGCGGCGTGCGAGCTCGAGGGCGGCATGCAGGGCCAGCCTCGCGCCGGAGGCGCCGATCGGATGGCCGAGGGCTATGGCTCCTCCGTGGATGTTGCATTTCTCGAGCGGGTAGTCCAGGTCGATGAGTGACTGACAGGCCACGGAGCCGAAGGCCTCGTTGATCTCGATGAAGTCGAGTTCCCCGGCGGTCCAGCCCGCGCGGCCGAGTGCCTGCTGGATGGCGGCGGAGGGCTGGGAGTGCAGCGAGTTGTCCGGGCCGGCCACCTGGCCCGGCGCTCCCACGACCGCGAGGACGGGCGCACCCAGTTCCTCGGCCCGTGCCCGTGTGGACACCACGAGTGCGGCGGCGCCGTCGGAGAGCGGGGAGGAATTCCCCGCGGTGATCGCACCGTCCGCAGTGAAGGCAGGCCTGAGCCTCGCCAGGGTCTCCACCGTCGTATCCGGTCGGATACCCTCGTCGGTGGTCAGCACCACGTCGTCGCCCTTGCGCTGGGGAACGGTGAGCGGAAGGATCTCCTCCGCGAAGAGCCCACCGTCGGTGGCTGCAGCTGCTCGCCGGTGCGAGGCCGCTGCGACGGCGTCCTGCGCGCCGCGATGGATCTCGAGGCGGACATTGCCGCGTTCGGTCGAGGCCCCCATCGATTCGTGGTCGAAGGCGTCGGTCAGACCGTCGTGGGCGATCGAATCGAGTGCCTGGATCGAGCCGTAGTTCCAGCCCCGGCGCGACCCGGGAAGCAGGTGCGGGCCGTTGGTCATCGACTCCTGCCCGCCCGCCACCACCACGCCGGCCTCTCCGCTACGAATGAGCCGCGCGGCGTCGATCACGGCGGTCAGGCCGGACAGGCACACCTTGTTGATGGTCACGGCGGGGACGTTCCACGGAATTCCAGCTCCGACGGCCGACTGCCGGGCAGGGTTCTGGCCACAGCCGGCCTGGACCACGTGCCCCATGATCACGGCGTCCACGCTCGAGGGTTCGATGCCCGCGCGTTCCAGTGCGCCGGTGATCGCCCGCGCACCGAGGTCCACCGCGGTGAAGGACGACAGCTGACCGTTGAGGCGTCCGAGGGGAGTCCGGGCACCGCCCAGGATCACGACGTCGTCGGGGGAGCGCTGGAGGATGGCCATGGCGAAACTCTCTTTCGTCGTCGAAACAGTGCCGATCTCAGGGTAGGCCCTGCGGGTCGCCGATCCTCGCGTCACGCGGACGGATCAGGGGGCGAGCACAGGGCCGGGGCCGTCGGGCCCCTCGGGGTACAGCAGGGGGAGCTGGAGCGTCAGCCAGGGGCTGAAGGCCCAGGGTGTGGCGGTGACCGCCCGTACCAGTTCGACGGCGTCGACCCACTGGTAGTCCATGACCTCGTCGGGCAGGGGGGCGACAGCGCCCGTCGCGAGGGCCGTGTACACCGGGCAGATCTCGTTCTCGACGATTCCCGACGCGTCCACCGCCCGGTACCGGAAGTCGGGGACCGCGGCAGTGACGTCCGTGACGGTGAAGCCGAGCTCCTGGGCCGCACGGCGCCGGACGGCGTCCTCGAAGGACTCGCCGGGAGCGGGGTGTCCGCAGAAGGAGTTGGTCCAGACGCCCGGCCAGGCCTTCTTGCCCAACGCGCGCCGCGTGACGAGGATCCGCCCGGCGTCGTCGAACACATGGGTGGAGAAGGCGAGGTGAAGGGGGGTGTCGAGCGTGTGGACGGTGGCCTTGTCATGCGTCCCGAGCGGCGTGCCGTCCTCCGCGAGGAGCACCACCACCTCCGTACCCGCTGCTGTACCCGCTGTGGTGTCCGCTACGACCGTGTCCTGATCGCTGATACCCGTTCGGCTAACCACTGTGGCACTTCCCCTGTTGATCGTCCGCATCCTGGGATGCTGTCGCTTCGCCACCGGATGGGGAGCTTTGCTGCCCCGCGTTTCGCCAGTGGTGACACTTCCGTTGTTTACTTTACCTATGGACATGGACACTCTGCTGGTGGAGCCTGCAGGGCTCGAGCAGGTCGAGAGTGCCCTCGCCCGATTCTTCGAGGAATCGAAGGGCCGTGCGGCCCGGATCGGGCCCGGCTACCACTCGCTGTGGGAGACCCTCGAACGATGCACGGCGGGGGGTAAGCGCTTCCGCCCGCGCATGGTCATCTCCGCCTACCAGATGCTCGGCGGGTGTGACCTCGACAATGCCGCCGAACTCGCAGCGGCCTTCGAGCTGCTCCACACGGCCCTGATCGTGCACGACGACGTGATCGACCGCGACTTCGTCCGCCGGGGCATACCGAACGTGTCCGGCCGCTACCGCAACCTCGCCGAGGCTGCCGGCATGCCGACCGAGGGCGCGAACCACATCGGATTGTCCGCCGGTGTGATCGCCGGTGATCTGGCTCTTTCGAACGCCTACAGGCTCCTGGAGCGGGTCCAGGCCCCGCCCGCGATCAGGCGCCGTCTCGGTGACATCCTCGACGAGGCGGTCTTCGCCTCCGCCGCGGGGGAGTTCCTCGATATCGAGTCGGCCCTGGACCCGGCGATGCCACCGCTCGAGCACATCGTCCACATGGCACGACTGAAGACCTCCGTCTACTCCTTCGAGGGTCCTCTCCAGGCCGGGGCCGTGCTCGCGCATGCGGACGAGGACATCATCGAGCGCCTCGGGCACTTCGGCCGGGACGCCGGGATCGCCTACCAGATCGCCGACGACCTGCTCGGTGTCTTCGGCAACGAGACACGCACGGGCAAGACCAACTGGGGAGACCTCCGCGAGGGGAAGCGCACGGCGCTCATGTCCTACATGGCCGAACGGCCGGAGTGGGAGAGCATCTCGGCGCTCGTGGGACGTCCCGGGATGTCCGCCGCCGATGCCGAGTACGTCCGGGGAGTCCTCGTGGACAGCGGAGCCAGGGACTACTCGGCGGACCTCGCGGCCGATTATGCCGCGCGTGCGCGCATCCACCTCGAATCCGACGTCGTACCCGCCGCGCTGCGTGCGGTCCTCGACCCCGTGGTCACCGCCGTCGTGGACAGGGTCCGCTGAGTGGGTGTCGAGACCTCGCTGGCGCGGTACGACGCAGCAGCATTGAAGACCTCCGCCGAGGTGATCCGGTGCTACTCCACCTCCTTCGGGCTGGCGTCCAGGATCCTGGACGCCAGTACGCGGAGCTCCATCGAAGCGGTGTACGCGCTGGTGCGGGTCGCGGACGAGATCGTCGACGGCGCCGCAGCCGGTGCGGGCCTGCCCGCCGACGCCGTGGGGCAACTGCTCGACGGTCTCGAGCGGGAGACCGAGACCGCCATGCGGACGGGCTACAGTGCCAACCTCGTGGTGCACGCGTTCGCCATCACCGCCCGCCGTACCGGGATCGGCGTGGAGCTGACCCGGCCGTTCTTCGCGTCGATGCGCGCGGACCTCACCCGGACGGAGCACACGCAGGAATCGTTCGACCTCTACGTCTACGGGTCCGCCGAGGTCGTGGGGCTGATGTGCCTCCGAGCCTTCCTCGTGGGCCGCAGTGTGTCACCCGACGAGGACGCGGTGCTCGTCGACGGTGCGCGACACCTGGGTGCGGCCTTCCAGAAGATCAACTTCCTGCGGGACCTCGCCGAGGATTTCTCGACGCTGGGGCGCAGCTACTTCCCCGGTGTACGGCCGGGGAGTTTCTCCGAGGCGGACAAGATCCGGCTCCTCGACGACATCGACGAGGACCTGCGGATCTCGGCGGCGGCGCTCCCGGGCCTGCCGCCCACCGCCCGACGCGCGGTGGCGCTCGCGCAGGGGCTGTTCACCGAACTCGCCGTGCGACTTCGCCGCACGCCCGCGCAGGAGCTCCTGCGTGCCCGGGTCCGGGTCCCCAATCCCGTCAAGCTCCGAATCCTGGCGAAAGCCCTCACCGGTCGCGCGGTACCGGACACGACCGCGCAGGAGAGGACCTCATGATCCAGCTGCAGAGCGTACGCGCAGGTGCCGAGAACGTCGTCGTGATCGGGGGAGGGATCGGTGGTCTGGCCACCTCGGCGCTCCTGGCGCGCGAGGGGCACAGCGTGATCCTGCTCGAGAAGCGTGACGAGGTGGGCGGGCGCGCCGGATCGTGGGAGCAGGACGGTTTCCGCTTCGACACCGGGCCCTCGTGGTACCTCATGCCGGAGGTCATCGACCATTTCTTCAAACTGATGGGAACCAGTGCCGCGGACGAGCTGGACCTCGTCAAGCTGGATCCCGGGTACCGGGTGATCTTCGAGGACGGGCATGGGTCCGTGGACGTCCCCGCCGACCGCGCTGCCGTCATGGAGCTCTTCGAATCGATGGAGCCCGGTGCGGGGAAGCAGTTGTCCGCCTACCTGGACTCCGCCGAGGACGCCTACGAGATCGCGAAGAAGCGCTTCCTGTACTCGACCTTCCAGTCCTTCCTCCCCTTCTTCCGCCCGGACGTGATCCGCCGGCTGCCCCGCATCGGCACGCTGCTCCTGCAACCCCTGCAGTCCTTCGTGGAGAAGCAGTTCAAGGACCCGCGCATCCAGCAGATCCTCGGGTACCCGGCGGTCTTCCTGGGCAGCTCGCCCTTCGACGCACCGAGCATGTACCACCTCATGAGCCACCTCGACCTGGACGACGGTGTCCTCTACCCGAAAGGCGGCTTCACCACCCTCATCGACGCGATGCGGCGCGTGGCCGTCGCCGCGGGTGTCGACATCCGCACGGGAGCCGACGTCGTCTCGATCGACACGGTCGCCCGCCCTTCCAGCAGGTCGCCGCTGGACCGCCGGGTCGCGACGGTCAGCGGTGTCACCTACCGTGCCGGGGGTACGACCACCTCGCTCGACGCCGATCTGGTCGTGTCGGCGGCGGACCTGCACCACACCGAGACGGAGCTCGTGGCGCCGGAACTCCGGACCTACCCGGAGAAGTACTGGGACAAGCGTGTCCCCGGTCCCAGTGCCCTGCTCCTCTACCTGGGCGTGAAGGGCCGGTTACCGCAGCTGGAACATCACACCCTCCTGTTCACCACGGACTGGCGCGACAACTTCGGCCGGATCTTCGGTGCCGAGACCTCCGTGCCCTCACCGGCGTCGCTCTACGTCTGCCGACCGAGCGCCACCGACGGTTCCGTGGCACCGGAAGGACACGAGAACGTCTTCGTGCTCGTGCCCATCCCGGCCGACGTGTCGATCGGCAAGGGTGGACTCCGCCGCGGGGGAGACCAGCGCGTCGAGGAGCTGGCGGACACCGTGATCGAGCAGATCGCCGCATGGGCGGGCATCCCGGACCTGGCCGAGCGAATCGTGGTGAGGCGGAGCTACGGCCCGCAGGATTTCGCCACGGACCTCAACGCCTGGCGTGGAACCTCCCTCGGGCCGGCGCACATCCTCAAGCAGAGTGCGTTCTTCCGCGGCTCGAACCGCAGCGCGCGCGTGGACAACCTGCTCTACGCGGGAAGCTCGACGGTCCCGGGCATCGGCATCCCGATGTGCCTGATCAGCGCCGAACTGATCGTCAAGCGGCTGCGGGGGGACACGAGCACCGGCCCCTTGGCGGAGCCCGCCGTCGGGTAGGGGTGGGGGCGCGAATATACCGCGCCGTCGGGGCGGAGGCCAGGAGTAGTGGGCTTGACGGAGAACGGAGAAGGGTCTATTGGACTTCTCGGAACGCATGACGTAGTGTAGTTCTTTGCGTCTTCTCTCTAAACCTCAGCCTTCATATAGCGGTGGGCTTTGCTCTGCTCTCGTCGTATCACCTGGCCACAAGGTTCGGGTTCACGCGGGCGGACATCTGGTCAGCACCGAACACCCCGCAGCATACTGCGGTGGCGGTGCGGAGGCGAAAGCGCTGACAAGCCTGACGGTCTGTGGAAGGATCCCTCTTGGTCGCCTCGAGCACCTCAAATAATGCAACCGCTACCAGCCAGGTCGACGCCGACGGCGCCGCACCCCGGCTCTCATTCGCAAAGATTCACGAACCACTGGACGTTCCCAATCTCCTCGCCCTGCAGACGGACAGTTTCGACTGGCTCGTCGGCAACGAGCGCTGGAGGGCCCGCGTCGAAGAGGCGCTGGAGAAGGGGTTGCAGGGCGTAGCCACCAGCTCCGGCCTGGCCGACATCTTCGAGGAGATCTCCCCGATCGAGGACTTCCAGGGCACCATGTCCCTGAGCTTCTCCGAGCCCGAGTTCGCCGACCCCAAGTACACGATGGCCGAGTGCAAGGATCGCGACGCGACCTACTCCGCCCCGCTGTACGTCAAGGCCGAGTTCATGAACAACAACACGGGTGAGATCAAGCAGCAGACCGTGTTCATGGGTGACTTCCCCCTCATGACCGACAAGGGCACGTTCGTCATCAACGGCACCGAGCGTGTCGTCGTGTCGCAGCTGGTCCGTTCGCCAGGAGCCTACTTCGAGCGCACCGCCGACAAGACCAGCGACAAGGACATCTTCAGCGCGAAGATCATCCCCTCGCGCGGTGCCTGGTTCGAGCTCGAGATCGACAAGCGCGACCAGGTCGGCGTGCGCCTCGACCGCAAGCGCAAGCAGTCCGTCACCGTGCTGCTCAAGGCCCTCGGCTGGACCGAAGGCCAGATCCTCGAGGAGTTCGGCCAGTACGACTCCATCCGCGCCACCATGGAGAAGGACGCCACGGAGACCCGCGAGGATGCCCTCCTGGACATCTACCGCAAGCTGCGACCGGGCGAGCCCCCCACGGTCGAGGCTGCCCAGACACTGCTGGACAACCTGTACTTCAACCCGAAGCGCTACGACCTCGCGAAGGTCGGCCGGTACAAGATCAACCGGAAGCTCGGCATCGACAAGGACCTCACGGATCCCGATGCCTCGGTCCTGAACATCACCGACATCGTCGCGATGATCAAGTTCCTCGTCTCCCTCCACGCGGGTGAGAAGACCCTCGGCGGTAAGCGTGACGGTGGAGAGGTCGAGCTCCGCGTCGAGGTCGACGACATCGACCACTTCGGCAACCGGCGTATCCGCGCAGTGGGCGAGCTCATCGAGAACCAGGTCCGCACGGGCCTGTCCCGCATGGAGCGCGTCGTCCGCGAGCGGATGACCACGCAGGACGTCGAGGCGATCACGCCCCAGACACTCATCAACATCCGTCCCGTGGTCGCCGCGATCAAGGAGTTCTTCGGAACCTCCCAGCTGTCGCAGTTCATGGACCAGAACAACCCCCTCGCCGGTCTGACGCACAAGCGTCGCCTGTCCGCGCTGGGCCCGGGTGGTCTGTCCCGTGACCGCGCAGGCATGGAAGTCCGAGACGTCCACCCCTCGCACTACGGCCGCATGTGCCCCATCGAGACCCCTGAAGGCCCGAACATCGGCCTGATCGGTTCGCTCGCCTCCTACGGGCGCATCAACGCGTTCGGCTTCATCGAGACCCCGTACCGCAAGGTCGTCGACGGTATCGTCACCGATCAGATCGACTACCTCACCGCGGACGACGAGGTGGAGCGCCTCATCGCCCAGGCGAACGCGCCCCTGGCCGGGGACAACACGTTCGTCGAGGACATGGTCCTCGTACGGACCCGAGGCGGTTCCGGTGAGCCTGTGCTCGTCCAGCCCGCCGAGGTCGAGTACATGGACGTCTCCCCGCGCCAGATGGTGTCCGTCGCCACCGCGATGATCCCGTTCCTCGAGCACGACGACGCCAACCGCGCCCTCATGGGTGCGAACATGCAGCGCCAGGCCGTGCCCCTGCTCCGTTCCGAGCGTCCCCTCGTGGGCACCGGCATGGAGAAGAACGC
>JASLBS010000190.1 GCA_030146405.1 Arthrobacter sp. | reverse complement strand
CGTGATGCGCTCCACGAGATCCCGGAGGAAGCCCGTGGGCATGTCCCCGCTGTCCAGGGAGTTCATGGTGGCCGTCACGGCGCCGCAACTGTCATGGCCGAGGATCACGATCAACGGGACGTTCAGCACGCTCACGCTGTACTCCAGGGACCCGAGGACGGCGTTGTCGATCACCTGGCCCGCGGTCCGGACCACGAAGACGTCGCCGAGGCCGAGATCGAAGATGATCTCGGCGGCCAGGCGTGAGTCCGAGCAGCCGAAGATCACGGCGAAGGGGTTCTGGTTGTGGACGAGTGCCGTGCGCCGGGACGCGTCCTGGTTGGGGTGCGAGACCTGGGATCCCACGAACCGCGCGTTGCCCTCCTGCAGCCGCAGCCAGGCCGCAGCGGGTGTCGATCGTTGTGTCACAGCCACACTGTACCGGCCTCAGTCGTCCGCTTCCTCAGCTGACAGGCGCTCGGCCTCGTCCACCACGTTCTGCCGTACGTCCTGCACCACGGCGTCGCCCATGGTGTCGAAGTCGGTGAGTTCGGCGGGGCCGTTGAGGATCACGGTGGAGCCGTCGACGTCGGCCTGCAGCACGGTGTCCCCGTTGGGTGCGTCGAGGAGTTCCCACTCCACGCCACCGATGGTGCGTGAACCGGAGACCTGCGCGTTCCCGGTGCGCTGCGACACCCAGGTGGGGTTCACGTCGTCGGTCTGGGTGAGCTGGATGAAGCCGTTGTCCGCGGTGAGGTACCCCACCTCCCAGAAGGCCACGCCGCTGGTGCGCCCGCTGACCCAGCGGGCGTAGTTCGAGGTCCAGCCCTCGGGGAGTTCCGGTGAGGTGGGCAGGTAGCCGGCGTCGCCCGCGGCCTGACGTGCCACATTCGTCACGTCGATGTCCTGGCGGTACGTCTCCGCGGTGTGGGTGGGGTTCAGGAAGTAGACGGGCAGGACGACGGCGATCGTGGCTCCCGTGGCCAGCAGCATGCCGCGTGCGGTGGCGCTGGCGCGCTTCGCCTGGTTCGGCGTGAGCGAGATGGGCGGTGCGTCGTCGTACAGCTCCGCCCTGAGGCGGGCTTCCTCGTCCGAGCGGTCGCGCGCATCGCCGGTGGCGGGCCGCCCGTCCGTGGAGCTGTCCCGGGGCCCTGGGGTGTTCCGCTCGTCACCTTGATCACTCACCCCTCCATTTTCGCTGATGGGAGCCGCGCCGCCTAACCGGACCCGCAGGTACACGGATGTCTCCATCGGCCCGCCGGTACGTGCCCGTCATCTCTGCCCTGCGCAGGCCGGGCCGCTTAGACTGGCGGGACGGAAGCCGTACCTCCGCGTACCACCACTCCCTTCGACGATGAGGATCCTTAGTGTCTCCCAAAGCCCAGAATGCCCAGTACTCGACACTTTCACCGGCACTCGCTGTCGGGGACGACGAGCCGGACCGGAACCTCGCGCTGGAACTGGTGCGCGTCACGGAGGCCGCCGCGATCGCAGGAGGCCACTGGGTGGGCTTCGGCGACAAGCTCCTCGCCGACGGTGCAGCGGTGGACGCCATGCGCTCCCTCCTGCAGACCGTCCACTTCAACGGTGTGGTGGTGATCGGTGAGGGCGAGAAGGACGAGGCGCCCATGCTCTTCAACGGTGAGCGTGTGGGTGACGGCAGCGGACCGGAGTGCGACGTCGCCGTCGACCCGATCGACGGCACCCGCCTGACCGCGCTCGGCATCAACAACGCGCTCGCGGTGCTCGCGGTCGCGGAGCGCGGGTCCATGTTCGACCCCTCGGCCGTGTTCTACATGGAGAAGCTGGTGACCGGCCCCGAGGCCGCGGACATGGTGGACCTGCGCCTGCCGGTGAAGCAGAACCTGCACCTGATCGCCAAGGCCTCCAACAAGAAGGTCAGCCAGCTCAACGTCATGATCCTGGACCGCGACCGGCACAAGCCACTCGTGGAGGAGATCCGCGCGGCCGGCGCCAGGACGAGGTTCCTGATGGACGGGGATGTGGCCGGTGCCATCGCAGCCGCCCGGGAGGGCACCGACATCGACGCCCTCATGGGGATCGGCGGAACGCCCGAGGGAATCGTGGCGGCCTGCGCCATCAAGTCCCTCGGCGGCGTCATCCAGGGCCGGCTGTGGCCCACCAACGACGAGGAGAAGCAGAAGGCGCTCGACGCCGGACACGACCTCGACCGTGTGCTGTCCACGAACGACCTGGTCACGAGCGACAACTGCTACTTCGCGGCCACCGGCATCACGGACGGCGATCTCCTGAAGGGTGTCCGGTACAGCAAGGACAAGGTCCTCACGCAGTCGATGGTCATGCGCTCGAAGTCCGGGACCATCCGCGTGGTGGACGGCGAACACCAGGCACACAAGTGGGAGACCTACGCCCGCGTGAAGGACTGACGGGGCTCGGGTGCGCCGCCGGGGGTCCGGTACTCCGGCGGTGCACCTATAGGCTGGTCGGATGAGTCTTTCCGTGTCGCCCTGCACGAACCGCGTCCTCTGGGACAGCACCGTCAACCGGCTGGAGGGCCACCCCCAGCAGCTGTGGGGATGGGGTGAGACCAAGGCGTCCCACGGGTGGACGGCGGATCGCGTGCTCATCGCCGAGGACGGCGAGGTGATCGGTGCGGCGCAGGTGGTCCTGAAGTCCCTGCCCTTCCCGCTGCGGAGCCTGGCCTATGTTCCCCGTGGTCCGCAGACCCTCCCCGGGCGTGAGGTGGAGGTCCTCGAGGCACTCGCCGGCTACGTGCGTGCCGCCCACCGCTCGGTGGCGCTCTCCATCGAGCCCGACTGGGACGCCGGGGCCGACGCCGTGCAGGCACTCCCCGCCGCGGGCTGGAAGCCCAGTACCAACACCATCCTGATCGGGCGCACACTCATCCTGGACCTCCGCCGGTCCGAGGAGGAGCTGCTCGCGGACATGACCAAGAAGCACCGCCAGTACATCCGGAAGTCCGGACGCGAAGGCCTCGACATCCGGCGCGTGGAGCGCAGCGAGATCGACGCGTGCCTCGCGGTCTACCGGCTGACCGCGGAGCGCGCCGGCTTCGGCATCCATGAGAGTTCCTACTACCGGGACATCCTGGACAACCTCGGTGACGCCTCGCCGGTCTACGCGGCCTTCCAGGGCACCGACGTCGTCGCGTTCCTCTGGCTCTCCGCCACGGACGCCACGTCCTTCGAGCTCTACGGCGGCATGACCGACGAGGGCGAGCGCCTCCGCGCCAACTATGCGCTGAAGTGGTTCGCCATCTCCGAGATGAAGGCTCGGGGCGTGACCCGTTACGACTTCAACGGCCTGCTCAACGACGGCGTCTCACGGTTCAAGATGGGCTGGGCGCAGCACGAGGACCAGCTGGCGGGTACCTGGGACCTGCCACTCTCGCCCGCCTACCCCCTGTTCAGCAGGGCGCTGCCGCTCGCGAAGCGCGGCATGCAGCTGGGGCGCCGGCAGGCCGGCCGCGCACTCGCACTGGCACGGCGGGTGCGCACCCGTTCCTAGAGTGCGGGGATGTTCCCGCCGACCGTGACCGCGAAGGCGAGCACAGGACCGTCGGTCGCGCCGTGCCGGTCCGCCGCGGGGCGCACCACGAGCGGCGCTTCCCCGTGCGACACGAAGGCGCTGCCCCCGCGGGGGACCAGCAGGCTGGAGTTCGGGGTGTCGAGCAGGATCGGTCCACTGACGGCCAGCACGACCACGGGCCCGTTCTGCAGGATCGGCACGTGGGCCGGGGTGAGGCTCTCCTCGGCGGACAGGACGCTCCCGGCATTACCCTCTGATCCGGAACCGTGGTCGGTGACGCCTTGTCCGGCATCGCCGCCGTCCTCCGCCGAGTGACCCGCCCGGCCCGCTGCGGGATCCGCCAGGACGATCCGCTGGAGCATGAACTCGTCGAAGGGCGGGCGGTACAGCTCCTGGTCGAGGAGCGTGAATACAGGCTCGAAGGCCGGTGGTGCGAGCGGCTCGAAGACCACCGTGGAGAGCAGTTCGGCGGTGTCCACGTGCTTGGGCGTCAGGCCGCCGCGCAGCACGTTGTCCGAGGACGCCATGACCTCGATGCCCAGGCCGGAGAGATAGGCGTGGATGTTGCCGGCGGGAAGGTAGAGCGCCTTCCCGGGGCGCAGTGAGACCCGGTTGAGCAGCAGTGCCACGAGCACGCCGGGATCGCCCGGGTACTGGGCGGACAGCTCGGCCACCGTGGCGAGGGTCCCGGCCTCGATCCCGGCACCGGCGTCGGCACCGTTCTCGGCTCCGGTCGTGGAGTCGGACCTGGAATCGCTCCCGTGGTGGTCCCCGGCTGCTGTCGCAACCGCGGCGACGGCCTCCTCCGGGGCTTCGAGCAGGAGCCGGAACGCGGCCTGCAGGGCACGGGCGGCGGGTGCTGCCGGGTCCTCGGTGGAAGAACCGGCAGCGGTGCCCTCCGCGAGGATCGTGGCGACGGCGTCGAGGAGCTCCCGCGCGTCCTCACCGTCCTCGACGAGCCCGGCGAGGAACGCGAAGGCCGCCCGGGCGTCGGCCAGGGGCCGGAAGCCGCACAGGGCCTCGAAGGGGGTCAGCGCGAAGATCATCTCCGGCTTGTGGTTGCGGTCCCGGTAGTTGCGGTGCGGCGCGTCCTGCGGCACTCCGGCTGCTTCCTCGGCGTCGTACCCCGCGGCCGCCTGTTCGAGGCTCGGATGCACTTGGAGCGAGAGGGCGGAGCCCGCGGCCAGGACCTTGAGGAGGAACGGGAGGCGGCCGTCGAAGCGCGCGGCGGTGTCCTCGCCCAGGAGGGTCTCCGGTTCGTCGGCGATGAGCTCGTGGAGACCGCGGCGGCTCCCGTCCGCGAGGAGCACCTGCGACGGCGATCCCGGGTGCGCTCCCACCCACAGCTCGGCCTCCGGGCCTCCGGAGGGTTCCCTGCCGAGGAGGTCGGCGATGGCGCGCTCCGAACCCCAGGCGTAGGGGCGGAGGGTGTTGTCCAGGAGGTACATCGTCGGCGTCCTTCGGTTCGTGGTGGAGGTTCCGCTCAGCGTCGCCCGTAGGTGGTCAGGCGGGGGAGCACTCGCCGTTGTCGGACAGGAGTGAGCCGAGCGTCAGGTCGTCGCCGATGGTGGCGAGTTCCTGGAGGTACTCCTCGGTGATGCCGTCCTCGGTGAGCTGGGCCGGTGCCGTGCTCACGAGCCTGGCGCGGTCCAGCTGCAGCAGCGGGCCGGAGGCCCCCGACGCCGCTGGATCCGCGGTCAGCATGTCCTGGACGCGGGTATGGACGACGTCGAAGTCGGGGTAGGTGGGGAAGTTGTCCGCGGGCGTCCCGAAGTCGGGCGGGCCGATGGTCAGCCTGCGGGTCTCCTGGCCCTGCGCCTTCAGGCCGAGGTCCACGAAGCCGGCCAGCTGGTCCTGCGGGATGTCGGTCTCCACGATCTGCGTCCCGGCCGCGGCGATGGACTGGAAGCGGGTGAGTACGGTCCCGGGATCCAGCTGGGCGATCATGGCCTGCTGGACGCACTGCTGGCGCGAGATGCGGTCGTAGTCCGTGACGAACTCACGCGAGCGGGCGTACCAGAGCGCATGGTAGCCGTCGAGGGTCTGCACACCCGGCCTGATCCAGCCGTCCGGCGGGTAGTGCCGGATGGGATCGGTGCCCGGGATCTCGTTCGCGGTGATCGGCACCCACCCTCCGGCGTCGATCCGGATGCCGCCCATGGCATCCACCAGCTCCTCGAACCCGTTCATGTCCACCAGGAGGTAGGCCTGGATCTCGAGGCCGAGAACACCGCCGGCGGCGTCCTTCATGGCCTCCGCGCCCGGATCCGAGGACCCCGGGTACAGGTCCGGGTAGTCCTGGGTCACGTCGGTGTAGAGGCTGTTGATGATGCAGGGGTCACCGCAGTTGTAGCCGCCGGGGTAGACGTCCCAGAGCGGGGACCCGGGCGAGAACTCGGCGTTCTGGAGGTTCCGCGGGATGCTGAAGGTGATGGTCGCACCCGTGGAGGCGTCCACGCTGATCACCGAGATGCTGTCGGGCCGGCGTCCGGCGCGGTCCTCCCCGGCGTCGCCGCCCATGAGCAGGAAGTTGTAGCGTCCGTCAACAGGGTCGAAGGCCGGGCCCGACTGGAAGATGGAGCCCACCGTGGAGCGCCCCACCCCGAGCACGTAGGCACCGTAGGCGAGGGAACCGCTCGTGAGCACCATG
>JASLBS010000187.1 GCA_030146405.1 Arthrobacter sp. | reverse complement strand
GGACACGTACATCAGCGATTCCGACGAGCGCGCCATCGAGGTGCATGTCGGCAACCTGCGGCGGAAGCTGGACGAGGACCCGAAGAACCCGCGGTGGCTGCAGACCGTCCGCGGCGTGGGCTACCGGCTGACGCCGGTCCGTGTGGTGGCTCCGGACTGAGCCTTGGGTCCGACGTCGGTCGTCCCTGGAGCGATTCGACGTCTCTCAAATCGGACGGAGGTAGCGGACGTCAAGTTCGTCGATGGTGTCCAGCCCGCAGCGCTCGATAGCGGGCAGGACCCTACGGGCGGTGTCGAGATCGGCGGACGTCACCGCAGCCTCGAAGGTCTCCGCCATCGCGGACAGGCGAGCTGCGCCGACCATGACCGAGGAGATCCGGAGGCTGAGGGCGGCCTCGAGGGCTGCAGGGAGGTCCCGGTTGCCGATCGAACTGTTCAGGCGGAGGTAGCGATCGTCGAATCCGAGGATGTAGTCGCGGGCAAATGCCCTGGCGGGTCGTGCGTCATCGAGCTGTCCCTCGAGCTCGGACAGCACCGCGAAATCCACGAGCGGCAGGACTTCGGGGGCAGCATCTGAGGCTGTCACGTCAGACCTTCGGTTCCATGGGGCAGTTTCCACGGTATCCGGCAGATACTACGAGGGCTGAGTCCTCCGATTGCAGGTGTGCTAAGCGCATCATTGAGCGCTGAAGGTGCTGATGGCGTTGATGACCGCCGGCCCGAGGATGGCGATGAAGAGGACCGGGAAGATGAAGAACAGCAGGGGGAAGAGGACCATGACGGGGAGTTTCATGGCTTTCTCCTCGGCCCGCTGACGTCTCTTGACCCTCATGACTTTCGCCTGGACCCGCAGAACCTGGCCGATGGCGATGCCGTAGGCATCAGCCTGGACGACGGACTGCACGAAGCTGCGGAGTTCAGGGACGCTCGTGCGCTCGGTGAGGGCGAGGTAGGACTCCCTGCGGGATCGTCCTACCTGCATGTCCTGGAGCGTGCGGATGATCTCCTCAGCCAGGGGGCCTTTGCCGTTATGCCCTGCTCGGGCCATGGCTCCTTCGAATCCGAGTCCTGCTTCCACCGAGATCAGCATCTGGTCAAGGGTATTGGCCAACTCCAACTGGATCTCCTTTTGGCGTTTCTGCCCGTTGCTGAGCAGCAGCAGGTCGGGCAAGAAGTAGCCGAAGGCGACCAGTGCCAGCCCGAGGAGTTTCATGACCGGGTGGTCGTTGAGGGCCAGGAGGAACCCGATGGCCGCCCCACCGAGCGCCAGCGCCGGTTTGGCCGCAAGCAGCCGGTCCAGAGGAAGAGAGGAGGGACGGCCGGCGAGGGACAGCAATCTGTCCAGTCGTGCGACGTAGGAAGCCGGTGCCAGTCTGTGACCGAGTCGAACGAACAGCCCCGGTCGTTCAGATGGTGCGTCGTCCACTGCTGCGGGGCCTCGGTTGAGGTTCAGGTGAACTGCTCGGGCCGTTTTCCTGTCGGTCGAGAAACCTGACCAGCCCAGGTATCCGAGGGGGAAGGCGACCAGGAGCATTCCCGTCACCACGATGATGTTCATGGTTCCTCAGAATTTCAGGTCGATGATTTTACGCATCCAGAGCCCACCGATGGTCATCAGGACTGCGGAGAGCCCGATCATCACCCAGCCCAGAGGATGGCTGAACATGGGTGTCATATAGCCGGGGCTGGCGACGAGCAGCATCGCGACGATGGCGAAGGGCATGGCCATGAGGATGTACGCGGAAAACTTTCCTTCAGCAGCGAGGGACTTGATCTGCCCTTTGATCTCACTGCGTTCACGGATGGTCTCGTTGACCTGGTCAAGCACCTCGGCGAGGTTCCCTCCGACTTCCCTGTTGATCTGGATCGCTTGGGACACCCAGACGAAGTCTTCATTCCGCATGCGGGTTGCCGTGTCATTGAGGGATGAGAGCAGGTCCTTACCCAGACTTGTCTCGGACACGACGCGTCGCATCTCTTCGGAAG
Organism: Arthrobacter sp.; assembly: GCA_030146405.1. GTDB lineage: Bacteria > Actinomycetota > Actinomycetes > Actinomycetales > Micrococcaceae > Arthrobacter_D. The sequence goes on along the minus strand of JASLBS010000187.1, from coordinate 2,547 downwards.
TGGGGGCGGCAGATTCGACGGCCGCGGCATCGATGGCCCGGAGGATGCTGTGCCCAGCTCGCAGGCTGCCGGTGAGGAGCTGCAAGGTGTCCCCGAGTTGAGTGTCGAACTGGTGCTGCCGCTTCCGTGTGCGACGGGAGACCATCAGATGCGCGAGTGCCGGGGTGATCAGGAACATGACGACGCCGCCCGAAGGGCCTGCTACGAGGAGGCCGATGGCTGAGGTTACGAGGGCCCCTGCCGTTACCAGTACGAAAAACTCGGCCTGTGTGTGTTTCAGGCCGGCGTTGCGCAGGGACTCCTGGTTGAACAGCCTGAGGTTGCGGTGGGACAGGAATGAATGCACTGCTGAGGTGGTGGTCCCTGTGATCCGCGACAACGATGTCTCGGCGTCTGCTAGGTAGGGCCGGCGTCGCTCCAACGGAACGTCGGGCTGGGCTTTGAGCACGGTCATCTGCAGGACGAACCCAGCAGCGATCGTCAGGAGGGCGCCGATCGTCAGTAGCATTGCGGTTTCCTCTCACTGTCCATGAGTGGTGTTCTTGCCGGCGAAGACGCCAGGAGATACGTGGATGCCCATGTCCTCGAACCGATCGATGAATCGGGGGCGGATGCCTGTGGCGACAGGGGTCCCGAGGAAGCGGCCGTGCTGATCAACCCCTGCGGAGTAGTCGAAGACGAAAGCGTCCTGCAGCGTGACGACGTCCCCTTCCATGCCCTGGACTTCCGTAACGTGCGTGATGCGGCGGGTGCCGTCCCTGAGACGGGAAATCTGAATGATCAGGTGGACTGCTGAGGCGATCTGCTCGCGGATGGCTCGCAGGGGCAGGTCCATGCCGGCCATGAGGACCAGAGTTTCGAGGCGTGCAACAGCATCGCGGGGCGAGTTCGAGTGCACGGTGGACAGGGACCCGTCGTGGCCGGTGTTCATGGCCTGGAGCATGTCCAGGGATTCCCCACCACGGACTTCCCCGACGACGATGCGGTCGGGTCGCATCCGCAGGGAGTTCCTCAGCAGTTCGCGGATTGTCACCTCACCCTTGCCTTCGGTGTTGGGCGGGCGGCTTTCGAGCCGGACGACGTGGTCCTGCTGGATCTGGAGTTCGACGGCGTCCTCGATGGTGACGATCCTGTCCGTGGCGGGCAGAAAGGAGGAAAGGACGTTCAGCAGGGTGGTTTTTCCCGTGCCGGTGCCACCGGAGACGATGATGTTCAGTTTCGCCCTGACGCAGGCCTGGAGCAGCTCCGCCATCTCCGGTGTCAGGGTCCCGAACTCGATGAGGTTCCGCACGGTCAGGGGTACTTTGCTGAACTTGCGGATGGTCAGGGATGATCCTCCCACGGCCAGCGGTGGGATGACGGCGTTGACGCGCGATCCGTCCTCGAGCCGCGCATCGACCAGGGGCGACGATTCATCGATGCGCCGGCCCACTTTCGAGACGATCCGTTCGATGACCCGGCGGAGGTGATCCTCGGAGCTGAACCTTGAGTCGGTGAGGACCAGTTTGCCTTTCCGCTCGACGTAGATGCGGTCCATCCGGTTCACCATGATCTCGGTGACGTCCGGGTCATCCAGGAGGCGCTGCAGGGGGCCGAAGCCGAGCACGTCATCGGCTACATCCCGGATGAGCCGGGTACGTTCTTCGGCTGACAGGGGGACCTGCTCGGCGTCGATGACCTGGGCGAGTTCCTCGCGTGCAGCGGCCCGAAGATCTTGTTCTGTTTGCGCTGAATCGTTGAAACGGCCCCCCATCCGGTCGAAAAGGGCCGTTGCTGCCCGCTGCTTCAATCCGGCCAGCGCGTCCACAGGCTGGTGCGCCTCGCGTGCGTTCGTCGGCTCCTTGCCGCGGTCCATGCCAAAGACCGGCACCGACGTGACAGGGGGGATGGGGGGTGAGGGTTCGGCTCGTGACGCTGAAGCAGGACCAGCAGGCCGGGAAGGAGTTGGTGGGGAGGGCGTAGGTGTGGTGTCCTGCAGGGCGTTCAGGCGATCGGAGAGCTTCATTTGACCTCGACCCTTCGATGGAGTTTCCGCTGAGTCTTGGTACGCCATTGTGGGTCGAAGCGTTGCACGAGTTGTTTCATGCCCTTGATCGCCCGGTCGCTTCGGGTCGTCTGCAGCACTGGGATACCCCGATTGGTCGAGTAGGCAACGGACCGTGAGCGGGGGATGCTCACATCGACGGGCGCGCCGATCGTCGCTTCGATGTCCTGCACGGACAAGCCGGTCTTCGAGTCGGCCATGTTGAGCACGACATGCCGTGACGCGGGGAGGATGTCCAGTTGTTTGAGGACGTCCAGGCCCGACCGCAACCCGCGGACGCTCGGTATGTCCATACCGGTGACCCATACGACGTCGGTGCAGCGCTCCATGGCCGTCAATCCGAGCTCCGGTAGGCCCGGAGCTGTGTCGACGACGACGTACTGGAAGGTAGCCGCGAGCTGATCGAGGAGGTGGCCGATCTGCGCTGCGGTGATCTCATCCGCATCCACCGGGTTCTTGGGTGCGCAGAGGGCGTAGATGCCGGCGGGGTGCATGGTGAGGAA
>JASLBS010000120.1 GCA_030146405.1 Arthrobacter sp. | reverse complement strand
GCCTTGACCTCGAAGGTCGCGGACTTCAGGCCCGCTTCCTCCGCGTAGGACGTATCGAGCACCTGCGTCGGGTAGCCGTGACGCTCGGCCCAGCGGAGGTACATGCGCAGGAGCATCTCGGCGAAATCCGCGGCATCCACTCCCCCTGCACCGGAGCGGATGGTCACCACGGCCTCGCGTTCGTCCCACTCACCCGCCAGCAGTGTCACGATCTCGAGATCGTCGAGAGATTTACTGAGGGACACCAGTTCCTTCTCGGCCTCCGCCAAGGTATCCGCGTCGGATTCGTCCTGCGCGAGTTCGACGAGGACCTCGAGGTCGTCGATGCGACTCTCGAGCGTCTCGAGGCGCTCGAGGGCGGACTGTCGGTGGGACAGCTTGGACGTCACCTTCTGGGCTGCAGAGGGATCGTCCCAGAGGTCCGGGGCGCCCGCTTCCTCGCTCAGTTCCGAGATGTCCTTCCGTATTCCGTCCACGTCGGAGACCTGCTCGATGGACTGGTACTTGGCGCGAAGGGCGCGGATCTGTGCGGGAAAATCAGTGGTTGCCATGGTCGTTCCAGCCTACGTCATCGGTGTGGACGGTCCAGGAGCGCTCGTGCTGGACGATCCGGCGGGTGCAGTTCCTGCGCCCACCCTTGACCGCTTCACCACTCCTCCTTAGGCTCGAATCCTCAGTTGCAGTGAGAAAACGTTTTCTGACGGTCTCGATCATCGCCCGTACAGGGCTCGACCCTCTCGCTGCGCTCACCACAGGGGCACATCGGAGTGCCCCAGGAAGGAACGCCCATGCATTCCACGAGACCTGTCCCGAAACGCGGATCCAGATTCCTCAGCGCTGCGGCCGTCATACTACTGGGGTTCACGTCCCTGACCGTCACGGCTCTTCCTGGTTCAGCAGCTCCCCCCGGGAAGAAGGATTCCCCGACCTGCTCGAGCACCAGCGTGCACCTCGCCCCGGGCACCGGACGGGCACCACAGAACCTGTGCGTTCCTGCCGTGGCGACGGACGAGACCACGACCCTGCTCGTCTGGAACAAGCCGGACCTCTACGACGACGTGGTCGATTACCGGGTCTACCGCGACGGCAAGGTCATCGGGACCGCCGAGGAGAACGCCCGGCTCCACTCCCCCGCCCAGGAGTACGTCGACGCGTTCCGTGCGGCTGATACGGACGAATTCCACACCAGGACGGTTGCCCACAACTACACCGTGACCGGCCTGTCACCCCGGACCAGTCACCGGTTCCATGTCACCGCGATCCACGAGGACGGCTCGGAATCGGACGCGAGCGAGACCATCACGGTGACCACCACACCCAAGCGCCATCGGGTGGACGTGACCCACCGGGCCTACAAGGCGGTAGGGGACGGCAGCACGCTCGACACCGCCGCCATCCAGAAGGCGATCGACACGTGCCGCACCCCCGGCTGCACCGTCGTCATCCCGAAGGGCACGTTCCGCACCGGCGCCCTGTTCCTGCACTCCAACATGACACTCGAGCTCCAGGAAGGGGCACGACTGCTCGGCTCGGACCGGTGGGAGGACTACCCGCTGGAGAAGGGCTACTACCTCTACCCCGTACCCGAGCCCCTACCGGAGGAATCGGAGTACCGCATCTTCCTGCGTCCGCCGTCGCTCCTCAACGTACTGCCGGACGACAACGGCCGATCAGCGGAAGGGCGCGAGCCCGGTGCGGTCGCGAGCAACGTGCGGATCGTCGGCGAGGGAGTCGTGGACGGCAACGGCTGGAAGCGCACCACCACCGGGTCGATCGTCGACGAAGCAGGCAACGAACTTCCGCAGTACCTCGCCAGCAACGCCTCGAAAGTTCTCGATGACGGCCTCCTCGCCGCGAACCAGTTCCGCAATGCGGTGGAGAATCCGGATTCGTTGATCGGGGTGGTGAACAAGCCGGAGAACATCACCGAGTCGCAGTTGTACAGCCAGTACCGTTCCAGCCTCATGACCTTCATGGGCGTGGAGAACCTCTACATCGAAGGGGTCACGGCGGACAATCCGGCGTTCCACGGCGTGATGATCCTCGACACCGAGAACAGCACCGTGAACGCCATGCGGCACACCACGTTCAACACCAACAACGGCGACGGCGTGGAGTTCGGCGGGGCCAGCAACGGCATCGTGGTGAACAACTTCTTCGACACGGGCGACGACCAGGTCAACTTCGCTGCCGGCCAGGGCAAGTACGGAGCGGAAGGGCGCGCCAGCGAGGACGTCTGGATCTTCAACAACTACATGCGGATGGGCCACGGCGGCATCGCGGTCGGTTCGAACACCGCGGCCTGGGTGCAGCGCGTCCTCGCCGAGGACAACGTGATGTACAAGGTGGAGACCGGCGGACTCCGCATGAAGAGTACCTCCGACATGGCGGGCGGCGGGCGGAACTTCCTGTTCCGCGACACCCCGATGGCCTGCATGGGTAGCAGCGCCTTCATCATGACGCTGAGCTACAACCTCTCGCCCTCCGGTTACATCGCGGGAGATTCGGCGACCTTCGAGGACGTGCAGGTCCGCAATGTCACCGTGGACGGGAACAACTCACCGACGTGCGGGATGGCGGTCTCCGACAGCAAGCCGGTCATCGACATCCAGGCCGGGCCGGCGCTGGGCGAGGGGACGGCCACGCTGAGGAACTTCACCTTCGAGAACGTGGTGTTCCGCAACGTCAATCCGACCGGCATCCAGGGATTGACCAACTCGACGTTCAGGGACGTCACCTTCGAGAGCGTCCGCAACGGCGCCAATCCATGGCGGTTCGACGAGCACTCCGTCGGCACCACGTTCGACCGTGTGAGCCCGGTGCCCGTCGACTAGGGCCCGGCGGAGCAGATCCGTACCGGGTCACCTGGTACGGATCTGCTCATAGCATCCGGTCACCAGGTCCGATCAACGGGTCAGCTCGGCGCGGGCGTCGGCCTGGGCGACGATCGGGATCCCCGCGGGCACGAGGAAGTTCACGATCGGCGGGTGGACGACGGCGGTGAGAACAACCCGTGCCGTCCGACCGTCCGGAGCCCCGGTGCCCGGGTCGACGGCCAACTGCTCGAACCGCTCACCGGCGCCGATCGCCACGAGGTACGCCGCGGTCGAGTCACCCACGCCTGCGCTGTCGAGGGTGGGAAGCGGCGTCGTCGACCCGTCGCCACCCGATCCGACGTCGATGCTGTAGGTGTCCGCGGCAGCCAGGGCAGCGCCGTCCGCGGCGGACAGGAGTTTCTTGCGCTCGATGTAGACGGAGGATGCCGCGAGCACGACGGTCACCACCAGGAGGGAGACCAGGAGGTACCCGATGATCAGGATCCCTACCTGCCCGGACTCCGGACCCGCACCGGCCGACCGGCGCCGTCGCTCCCCGGTGGGCGACCCTCGCCGCGCGCTCATCCGAAGCGCTCGACGATCTGCGCCGCCACGGCGTCGACGGTTGCCGCGGACGCCCTCGAACCTGCGATGTCGGGGAGCAACGGAAGCGGTACCTCCAGTCGCACCACCACGCTCACGCTCGACCCCGGCGCCAGGCACTCCGCGTCGCAGGTGATGTCGATCGACGCCTGCTCCTCGGTGAAACCGAAGTCCGACAGCGTGAGGAGTGCCGCCGCCCTGGCACGCGCCTGGGCCTCCTGCGGCGTCGGGGCGTCCACGAACACCTTCGCCGCCTGGTCCGCGGCTCCCACCACGGCGAAGGACCCTCCCTGCAACTGACCCACCGTGAGAACGAGATAGACCACCGGTACCAGCAGCAGCACCCCCAGGAAGACGAACTCCACGACGGCGCTGCCATCCTCGGAGCTGCCCTCCCCCTGGCCCTCCACCACCAACAGCCGCCGGACACGCGCCGGCAGCTGCGGACCACGAACGAACCGTGACCGGCGCCCGACCGGTCGGTGGTGGTCTTTCCGCAGGAGAGCTGTACCTCGCTCCTCAGGAGGGCAGGGCGGCATGCCCACGCACCTCCAACACGCCGCCGGGCCCGACCAACCCGATCACGGGCAAGGGCGCGCGGACCACTACCTGGAGGGTGACGACACCGTCGAGCGTGCTCTCACTGACCGAGACATCGGAGCTGTACGTCTCCGACAGGGTGCCGCGTATCAGCTCCTCCGTCCTCGCCGCAGCATCCTGGGGGTCACGGTCCGCGAGAGCACCGTAGCGGGCCCCCGAGGATGCCGCATAGATCAGAGTATTCCGCACGTGCAGGACGAGCGTCAGTTGGAGGATCGCCACGAAGATGACCGTCAGCAGACCACCGATCAGGGCGAAATCGACGACGGCGGCACCACGCTCTCGGTCCTCACAGGGCACGCTGACTCCAGAGCGCCCCGTCCCTGAACCGTCCGCTGGATCCACCTAGCGGGAAACCTGATCGATCGCCGAGTTGAACAACCCTTCGAGTGCCGGGCCTGCGATGGCGAGCAGTGCGGCCACGAGCACAGCCGACATCAGGGTGATCATGACCCAGCCGGGCACGTCTCCCCGCTCACGGTCGTCGGAGTTCGTCACGAGGGCCGCACCGGCAGCGAGGAGGACGAGGCACAGTCGGAATGCTCTGGTCGGGATGTTCATGGGGATGCTCCTGCCGGTAGTGGTGGGTGATTCAGAAACCGAGGTTGATCAGGGCGATGCCCGGGTAGATGGCGAAGAGAACGGTGAGGGGAAGCACACCGAAGACGAGCGGGACCATCATCGCGATCTCCTTCTTCCCGGCGGATTCCATGAGTTCGCGTTTGGCCAGATCCCGGACGTCCTGCGCCTGGGCGCGCAGCACGTCGGCGAGCGGCGTACCGCGTTGAACCGCCACGGTGATGCCGTCCACGAACCGAGCGAGTGGAGCGAGCCGGGTGCGATTCGAGAACTGCTGCAGCGCCTCGACGAGTGGCTTACCCGCGCGTGTCTCCGCGAGAACCAGGCCGAACTCACCGGCGAGCTCCCCGGTGGCCGTCCTGCAGATCCGTTCCAGGGCTCCGGTGGTGCTCTCCCCCGCGGAAACGGCGAGTGCCATGAGTTCCGCGAGGCTCGGGAACTCCGCGAGCATCCTCGCCTCGCGGCGCTTGATGTCCATCGACAGCAGGTAGTCGCGACCGGCGAAGCCCAGCACGGCACACGCGAGGATGATGATGACGGCGAGGGGTACGTTGATGGAGCCCGACGCCGCGAGCAGGACCGTGATCACCGTGGACAGACCGAGTGCGCCCGCCGCCCATAGAAGCTGCTGCGCGCGGAAGTCGGTGGTGCTCTGACCCCGACCCGCCTGAGCGAGCCGCCGAGCGAGACTCGCCGATGCCGGATTGAAGCGATGGGACCAGGACACGGCGTCGGCCAGGAGTGGACGGAGGATACGCTCCAAGGGGCCGAACGGAGTGATGTTCACCGGCGTTGACGCGAGGAGCTTCGACCGAACGTCGACGGCACGGAGTTGGGGTGCGATGCGTTGGGTGAGGGTGACGGGACGCATCGGGGGCAGACGTACCAGAACGAGCCACAGCCCAGCACCCAGGACGAGTCCGGAGAGCGCTGCGAGCGCCAGGACGGGATTCAACGGAGCACCCGCTCGTCCTCGGGCAGGGCGCCGACGCGCAGCATGATGCGATAGCAGACCACGGAGATCACGAGCCCGCTGACGAGGACGGCCACGCCGCCGGCGGAGTTGTACGCCCTCACGGCCTCCGGGCGGGTGGACAGCAGCATCAGGACGAACCAGGGAGCGGCGACCGCGAGCCGTGCGGCATTCACCGTCCAGGACTGCCGGGCCTCCAGCTCGCTCCGGGTACGGGCCGAGTCGCGCAGGAACTCGGACAGGGTGCCGAGCAGACGTCCCAGATCGGAGCCACCCACCTCCCGCGTCATACGCAGCGCCTCGACGATCCGGTCCGAGACGGGATCGGCCAAGCGCTCCTTCAGGCGATTGAGGGCGTCGTCGAAGCGACCGCCCGCACGATAGTCCGTACCGAAGGCCCGGAATGCTGCCCGAAGCTCGGTGGGCCCTTTCTCCCCCAGCTGGATCAGGGCCTCCGGCAG
>JASLBS010000250.1 GCA_030146405.1 Arthrobacter sp. | reverse complement strand
GTTTTGCAGGAGGATCTCTTTGATGTCGTCCCGGCTCAGTCCGTTGGTGAGGGCTGCTCGGACGTGCATGGCGAATTCTTCCCAGTGGCCGTGGGCCACCAGTGCGGTGAGAGTTACTGCTGAGCGCATCTGCCGGGTCAGCCCGGGCCGCGTCCAGATACCTCCCCAGGCAATACGCGTGATCATGTCCTGGAAGTCCTCGGTGAAAGCGTCGATGGTGGAGTTGGCCCGGTCGACGTGCGCATGGCCCAGGACTTCACGCCGGACGGCCATGCCGCCGTCGTAGATGTCCCGGCTGGTGGTATCAGGTTGCACGATTCCGTTACTGGGAGTGTTTCCGGTAGTGCTGCTCATATGCTTGTTCCCTTCGGTCCCTGGTGTGATTCGGCCCAGAGAATCACGTTGCGCAGGAGGTCGGCTATGTGTGCTGGAGCTTCCGCAGGGGCCAGGTGAGCGACGCCTTCCAGCGTCACGGTGGTGGCGATGCCGCCGCCGCTGGTGATGCCTTCCACGATGTCCGCGGCCATGGAGGGTGGGGCCACCTCATCCAGCGCACCGGCGATGACCTGGGTGGGTACGCGGATCCTGTTGAGCTCGTCGTGGACGTCGAAGGATGCAAGGGCTTCGCAGCAGAACGCGTAGCTAAAACGGTCCGTGTCACGCAGCGCGTGGAGGAGTTGGCTGCTGAGCTGAGGGTGGTGATCCATGAAGCCCGGGGCGAACCAGCGTTTGGCTGAACCCTGGATCATGACCGGGGTACCCAGAGAACGCACCGTTGCGGCGCGTTCCTGCCATCCTTCGGGCGTGCCGAGTTTGGCGCCACTGCATTGGATTGAGAGGCTTTGCACTCGTTCGCCGTGTGCGATGCCGAGTTGTAGTCCTACGGCACCTCCCAGGGAGACTCCCGCGTAGTGAAACGCCCGTCCTGGTGCGATGGAATCGACGAGGTTCACCAGCGCGTCGGCGAGGGCTGCGACATCAAAGGACTCCGTGGCCACCGGTGATACGCCATGACCGGGCAGGTCCCATGCCACGACGTCACACTCGGCACACAGCAGGGACGCTGCCCGATCCCAGAGCAGGGAGGAGGTGCCCAAGGATGAGCCGACGAGGAGGAGAGGTCGTTCACCCAGGGGTCGCGGCGGTGATAGGAGTACGGCCTTCACGGCAAGGTCAGTCATCGCGAGGTCCGTTCGTGTCGGGAGTTGGGAAGGGCGCACCCGTAGAAGCATGAGGGGAAGCGAAGTCAGGGAACGCGGTTAGGGTCCGACGGGAAATTTCGTGTGCCTGGCCCAGATACTCGGCCGGGTCGAGAAGTTCCTCCAACCGGGTATCGCTCACTGCCTCGACAGGGACAGTAGCCCTGAGGAGCCTGCGAAAGGTGGTGCCCTGGTGAAGGGGTGGTGCTTGCAGGGCTTGGTCCACGACGGCTTGGAGTTGCTCTTTACCGGTACGACCGTCCTTGATCTGCACCAGGGGTGCTACCGCGACGTTGATGCTTTCGGCCAACAGCAGTGGACCGGCGAGCGTGAGGTTACGGAGCATCGCGTCCGGGAAAACTTGCAGGCCCTCGAGAAGTTCTCGGGCATGGTGGGCGGCACCAAGGGCCAGGGACAGGAGCTGACGCAGGGCGGGCCATTCACTGTGCCAGGCGCCGTCAGGACGTTCGTCCGTGAAATTAGCGGCCGCAATGTGCAGTTGGGCGGTCAACTGCGGCGCCTGGAGCGCTGCACTACGCACCAGTACCGACAGCACGGGGTTCTGTTTCTGCGGCATCGCGGAGGAGGTTCCACGTCCGGCCGCCCGTGGTTCTGCCAGTTCGCCGATCTCGGGCCTCCCGAGGAGCACGATGTCCGAGGCGACCTTCCCGAACGCATCCAGCACCGTTGCCAAGGTATTGCCCAAGGAGGTGATTCTCGAACGGTCCGTGTGCCAGGGGGCGGGTGCAGCGGCAAGGCCCAATCCGGCTGCCAGGGCGTCCGCCAGGCTGAAAGGGGTTGAGGACGCTTCGGCCGTGAGGGCAGTTCCTGCGGCGAGGGTGCCGGCAGCACCACCGAACTGGACCGAGAGGACCAGGTTCTCCAACTGCTTCCCCGCGGAAGCGAGGCCTTGGAACCATTGGGCGGCACGAAGTCCAAACGTGTAAGGGAGGGAATGTTGGCTCAGACTCCTGCTCACGCAGAGCGTGTCCGCATGGCGTTCGGCCAGGGCCGCCAAGGCCACGGTCGTGCCTCTGAGATCCCTCAGAAGTGTGTCGACACCAGTTCGGGCCATCAGCATCAGCGCCGTGTCCAGGACATCTTGACTGGTCAAGGACGCATGTACGGCCCGTCCGGCACCGACGTGTGATGTATCCAGTGCAGCGGCTCGTGTGTGGAGGTCCGCCACGAGGGGGATCACGGGGTTGCCGCCGGCTTGGGCGCGGGTCGCTATGTCCGCTGCGTCGTAGTGGCTCGGCTCGGCTGCGGCAGCGACGATGGTGGCCGACCCTGCCGGCGCCAGTTCTGCCTCTTCCAGTACCGCGGCCCAGGTCACTTCCACAGTGAGGATGGCCGTGAGTACCGCGGTATCGCTTGTGAGCCCGCCACGGAGTACTGAGGTGGAGACCGGGCTGAGCAGACCGACGTCACCGCCGCCTGTACAGGTGTCCTTATCGAGTTCGCCGGTTCCGCTTTCGGGGGTGGGCATCGTGGTCATTGGAAGTCCAGGAAGACAGTTTCGTTCTCGCCTTGGAGGTGGATGTTCCAGGTGAGGCCGCCGTCTGGGTCTCGTCGGGCGATGAGCGTGGTGCGGCGCTCGGGTTCCAGGGACGCCAGGAGTGTGTCCTGTGCCAGCGCTTGCTCATCCTCCGGAAGGTAGATGCGGGTGAAAAGCCGGTTCGTCAGGCCGCGGGCGAAGATGGCGACCGAGATGAACGGTGCTGCCTGTGGTGCTGTGGGTCCGGGATTGACGGTGGTGAAGGTGAAGATTCCGGAGTGCCCGACGGAGCTGCGGCCCCATCCGGTGAACGTGTAGCCGTCACGGACGAAGGAGCCGGTTGTGCGCACGATTGCACCGTCGTGGTCCGGTTGCCAGATTTCCAGTACCGCATCCGGCACTGTGGCACCGGCCCCGTCGTACATGGTTCCTTGAAGGCGGATGGATCCGGGTGAGCCTGGGGCGAGGAGCTCGTTGTCCTTCGCGAAGGGCAGCGCGTACCCGTAGAACGGGCCTACTGTCTGGGCGGGGGTGGGGACCAGGGGTGTGGTGTGGTTGCTCATCTGCCTAGTCCTCATTCCCGTCGACGCCGAGTGCTTCATTTTCGGTCCAGGTACGTTTGGAACCGGTCAGGGTGATGTCCCAGGTGTATCCCAGTGCCCATTCGGGCTCCGTCAGGGTGTGGTCGTATGTCGCGACCAGCCGGTCGCGGGCGTCCTGGTCGACGATCGTCTGGTAGATGGGGTCGAGGGCAAAGAGCTGATCGCCTGGGAAGTACATTTGCGTGATGATGCGCTGTGTGAATTCGTGACCGAACAATGAGAAGTGGATGTGCGCAGGTCGCCAGGCGTTCAGGTGATTCTTCCAGGGGTATGCGCCGGGTTTTATGGTGGTGAACCGGTAGGAGCCGTCGGGGCCGGTGATGCACCGGCCGATGCCCGTGAAGTTCGGATCCAGGGGCGCGGGGTGCTGGTCACGCTTGTGGAGGTAGCGGCCTGAGGTATTGGCCTGCCAGATTTCCACCAACTGGTGTGCGACGGGCCGGCCGTCACCGTCGAGGACTTTGCCTGCGACGATGATCCGTTCACCCTGAGGTTCCCCGTTGTGCTGGATGGTCAAATCCGCTTCCAGGGGGTGGACGTCCTGATGCCCGAAGGCGGGCGAGTGCAACTCGATCGTCTCCGGGTCTGCGTGGTGCAGGCTCTTGGTGGGGTGGCGCAGGATGCTACTGCGATACGGCGGGTAGTCCAGGCGTGGTTGGATTTCTACTGCAGCACCGCCTTGCACCGATCGTGTGTAGGTCTCCACGATGTCGTTGATCTCGGTGGTGAGATCCTGTTGTGTTTCGATGGTTGCGACCGACGGTGTCTGCTTTGCGTGGTGTCCTGTGCCGGGTGCGAGCTCATCGGTGGTAATTGTCGTTTCGTGCGTCATGGGTGCTCCTGTCCGAGAGGTTTTGAGGTGGGGACCGGTGAAGGGCGGTGAGGTTCCTCATGGCACATGTGGCCAGCCGGTGTAGGCCTCTGCGAGGTAGGCCATGCCGTACCTGGAGGACACGATCGAGTTCAGTTCCCCCGCTTGGCGTGCCCGAGAGAACTCGTCGGCGTCCGCAGGGGTGTGCATCATCGTGGTCATCCAGTAGGAGAACTGTTGAGCTTTCCACACCCGTTCCAGCGCACGGTCGCTGTAGGTGTCCAGAAGATACCGGGAGCCGGAGTTGTAGTGACTGTCCAGGCCCTCGAAGAGGACTTTGACGTCATGGATAGCCAGGTTCAGGCCCTTGGCGCCGGTAGGCGGCACCGTGTGCGCGGCGTCGCCGACGAGGAACATGGCGCCGTACTGCATGGGCGTGTGCACGAAGCTGCGAAAGGGTAGAACCACCTTGTCGATGATTCGCCCTTCCTTGAGTTCGAACCCGTTCCCGTTGACTCTGGTACGGAATTCGGCCCAGATTCTCTCCTCGTCCCAGTCCGCCACCTTCTCCTTCGGGTCGCACTGGAAGTACATTCTCTGCACTGTGTCGGTGCGCTGACTGATGAGGGCGAAACCATCAGGGGAGGTGGCATAGATGAGTTCATCGGAACTTTTGGGGGCTTCGGCGAGGATGCCGAACCAGGCGAAGGGGTACTCGTGGAAGTACCATGTCCGGTGACTTTCGGGGATCTGCACTCGACAGTGGCTACGGGATCCGTCGGCGCCCACCACGAAGTCGGCTCGAACCTCGAAGTGCACCCCTGCGGCGTCCGTGAACCACACCTTCGGTCGACCGTCGACGTCGTGAACTGTAGCGTCGGTGACCCCATAACGCACATCCCCGCCGTCTGCATCGCGGCGCGCTGCCAAGTCCTTGAAGACATCGGTCTGCGGGTATAGCCATACCGATTCTCCGACGAGGCCCTTGAGGTCGATGCGGTAGCTTTCACCGTTGAACCGCAGTTCGATGCCGTCATGGCGGTCTCCCTCCCGCAGGACCCGATCCGAGACGCCGCTGTCCACAAGGAGGTTGACGGTCCCGTGTTCGAGGATGCCGGCACGCACCGTTTCCGAGATGTCATGCCGAGTACGGGCCTCGATGACGACGGAGTCCACACCTACTGTTCCCAACAGATGCGAGAGCATCAATCCTGCAGGGCCTGCACCAATGATGACCACTTGGGTGGTGATGGTCGTACGCGCTGTCATGCTGCTCCTTGCGTCGTTGCGTAGCCCAGAAGGAGGGGAAGCCTGAAGGGATGAGTGCTGAGTGGACAGAGTTGTTCGAGGGCTGTGCTGGACGGGACAGGGTTTCCGCCGGAGGGTTCTCGCTGACCGGTCAGGGG
>JASLBS010000031.1 GCA_030146405.1 Arthrobacter sp. | reverse complement strand
GAGGAGCAGTGTGGGGACCAGGAAGAAAGGTGCCCGCCCATGGACGCGCCACCACCGGTTCCACACCGATCGGGGCGATAGTCGTGCCGCTGATTCCTCGAGTGCCCGGGCGGGTGGAGGCGCACTGGAGCGGTTCACCGGGGGTCGATGGAGGGTGGCACTCATGAGGAAGCTCCTGACGTGCTCATCCGCGTGGTGGACGTGGACCCGCCGGCACCGATGAGCTCGCGTTCCGGTGAAGGAGCATCGAAGGTGGTGCGGTGGGCTCCGGTGTGTTCGGTCTTCTCCCAGGAGTTCTCACCCTTGCTCTGCCGGTAGACGGCACGGACGGCCGCGGCCGCCAGGAACACCTGGTACGGGAAAGTGCCCAGAACCAGGCGGACGTAGTCCCTCACCCGGACCTTCTTGCCGTACAGGCGCCCGAACTCGTTCAGCCCTGCGGCTTCCGCCGCGAGCGTCACGATGGTGGGACCCAGCGGGAGGAAGGTGATCAGGACGACGACGACGGGCACCTTGGCGAACAGGACCAGGGCGATCGAGATGGGGATGAGCAGCCCGGTCGCGGCCTGCAGGAAGGGCATCGACAGGATGTAGCGGGCGAAGAGTCGCTGGCGCAGCGTGGGCAGCTTCCGCCACTCCCCCTTGCCGAGAACCTGCAGGAAGCCCTGGTTCCACCGGGTGCGCTGCTTGAACAGGGATTTCAGTGTGCCAGGGGTCTCCTCGCGGGTCACCACCTCGGGGCTGTAGGCGACAGCGACCTTCGCTCCCTCACTGGAGAGTCGGACGCCCACCTCGCAGTCCTCGGCGAGGCACTCGGCATCCCACCCCTTCGACCAGTCGAGCCAGACCCGCTTGATGAAGACCGTGTTGCCGCCGAGCGGGATGAACTTCGCGTTCGCGTGGAAGTGCAGGCGGGAACGGAACCAGAAATAGTATTCGAGGACGTTCCGCAGCGACCACCAGGTGGTGTCGAAGTTCATGAGCTGCACGCCGCCCTGGACCACGTCCGCGTCGGTCTCGGTGAAACGCGAGTCCACGAGGGAGAGCAGCCGGGGGTGGACGTCGTCCTCGGCGTCGAAGACACCGATCACGGAGCCGCGCGCCGTTTCCAGCGCCAGGTTCAAGGCCTTCGGCTTGTTCTTGGGTACCGACGAGTCGACGACGACCTTGATGAGGTGGGGGTGCCGGGCGGCGGCTGCCCTTGCCACCGCTTCCGTCCCGGGATCGTCATGGCCGACGATGGCGATGATCTCGAAGTCGGGGTGGTCCTGCTCCGCGAGCTTGTCGAGGGTCTGGCCCATGACCTCCTCCTCGTGCCTGCCCGGTACGAGGAGACTGAAGGACTGTCGGGCAGCCCGGGGTGTCTTCGAGAACCCGGTCCGCTGGAGGCTGTCCCGGGACCGCCACGCGTGCAGCATCCACCACAGGGTGGTCACGGCGATGCAGGTGAGCAGCACTGCGACGATGATCATGCTGCTGTATCCCACCCACTCCCAGAAGGACCAGTCAGGAAGAACAGAGGGAGGCTGTGCGTCCGACACACCGCCGTCGATCACGGCTCCACGATTGGGGGCAGTGTCAGGATCCGGAGTGTTGTCAGGGATCGGTGTCAGCAGGGGCGAGGGCTCTACTGCTGAGACTTCGACGCGTTCAGTGTTCGAGTTCAAAGAGACCTTCTAGGGGTGTAGGACGTCGACGGAACGAGTCCGCCGGCGTAACAGCTCGACAGACCGACCATCAGTCGGTCAGTGGCAGCACCCCGGGAAGGGACGGGTCCGGATCGCTGAGAACGACGCCAGCCGAACCACGACCCGAACGATGGAAGCTCTCGATCAACAACAGTCAGTTGACCGAGAGTCGGCGGTGCGCTGGGGACGCTCCGGTCTCAAGAGAGCACGACACCGCCGACCCGATCGGGGGGATCACGCATGAGATGGGAAAAGTGCAAGCACGGCTCCATCTGCTATCGACGCTGACGGCGGTGCGTTGACCCGGGATCACGCCACAGCTCCCTGATACCAGGATCCGGGTGGCGTTTCCCTCATCTCCGACAGTAGGGCGGTGAGAACTCGAAAACACGAGTAGTCCGCACGCGTATCAGGTGCCGCTCTACGCGGATCGAACCGGCAACGCACTGGGCCCGGAGAAAGTACTACCCCGAACCCGTCGCGCGGCGCCCCGGTGCGAGCAGCGCTGCGGCCCAGACGTGCCGGTAGCGCTCCACGTAGGACGTCACGGTGAGCCAATGGTCCCCGTGCCCCGCCACGTACATGGAACCCCACGGTTCACGGCCGGCAGCGTGTGACGACTTCAGCAGATGATGCATTGCCGCAGCACGCTCGTGCATCGCCGTCGGCAGCTGTTCCCGGAGAGTCGCATCCGCCGCATACCCTCCGATGAACGCTGCGAGGTCCGCCGCCGCATCCTCCGGCGGCCGGCGTGCGTCGGACAACGTGAAGGCCTGGGCTGCGTAGGCAAGATCCCACAGTCGCGTGCTCGGAGCGGACGCGTCCCAATCGATGAAGGTCCATCGCTCACCGAGAATGAGGTTCCACGGAGCGAGATCGTTGTGGCAGATCACCTCGTTCCCCGGCGCCGGAATGGCCACTGTCCACCGAGCGTCAGGAGGGGGCACGAACCGTGCGCTCGCGTCGTGGATCGCCCGCACCATCTTCCCCACGCGATGGAGCTCGTCAGGAGTCAGCGGATCGGACTCGAGTGCCAGACGCCCCGGGATGAACTCCAGTATCTGCCGGCCCTGCTCATCCCGCCCGAGAACCGCCGGCACGTCCACACCCGCGCTCCGCACGCTGTCCATGAACGCGAGGACGCTCGGGGTCGATTCCGTCCACCGCTTGCGGACCGTCGAGCCGACCCGGACGACGTCGTCGCTGGTGTTTCCGCCGGTCAGGAGTTGCTCGTCGTCCATGGTGGAATGCTAGCCATCAATCGCCCATCGGGCGCCCGCCGGCGATCAGCACCAGCCGGGCGGTCAGGCTCTGTACCGCCAGCCTGTAGGTTGCGAACATGCAGGAATTCGACGCAGTGATCCTCGACTGGAGCGGCACGCTGGTGCACGATCCCTCGCTCCGCGAACGGGTGGCCGGCACGTTCGCCAGACTGGGACGAACCGACACAGGCTCGGTCGACGAGGTATGTAGCGCGCTCGAGCACTGCTCGTCGGACGCCGACATCGTGGCCGCTCAGGCCGGGGCCGACACGAGCCGGGCAGCCTACGAGGCAGCGGAGTCCCTGCACTTCCAGCGCGCCGGTCTCGACGAAGAGCTCGCTGCCTGCCTGCTGCGCTTCGACGAGTTCGTCGATTCCCGGCCCCTCTACCCGGACGCGCTCCCGGTCCTCGCGCGACTCAAAGCCGCAGGCTGCCACCTCACTGTGCTCAGTGACATCCACTTCGACATTCGTCCGCTGCTGGCCGCACAGGGAGCGGGCCGGTACATCGACGACCATGTGCTCTCCTTCGAGCATGGCGTCCAGAAACCTGACCCGCGCTTCTTCGAGCTGGCCCTCGAGCAGTCGGGCCTCGTTCGGGAGCGGACCCTGATGGTCGGCGACCGTGCCACTCACGATGGAGCCGCGATCGACAACGGCATCACCACGCTGCTGCTGCCACCGCTGCCGTCCTTCGGGCTGCGCGGACTCTCCCTCGTCAGTGTGCTCGTCGAAGGCCGTGCGGAGGCTCCTACCGACCCTGCTGACGGCGCGCTACCGGAGTACTCCCCCGGTCCGAACGACCGCCCGGACCACTGAGATCGACCAGCTCACGGGGATCACCGCGCGTCGGCGGGGACAGGCCGGGTCAGGGCACGGCGACGAGCCCTGAGGCGAGGTTGCGGACCCGGGTCCTCAGCACCTCGCGGACGGTGCGTACCCCTTCGAGGTCCATGGTCGCAGGATCCGAGATGTTCCAGTCCTCGTACTTCTTCCCCGGGTAGATGGGGCAGGTGTCCCCACAGCCCGTGGTCAGTACCCGATCAGTCGTCCGGGTCGCCGGAGCGCCCGTGAACTGTACCGGTGGGAGAACCGATCGCCACCAGTTGCGGCACGGAGCAGCACGCTCCTGCATCCGAGCCCCCATCGTCATCGCTGTCACCAGCGGCTGTTGTGTCGGTTCCGCAGGAAGCACCAGCGGTGTTGTCAGGGACTGCTGCAGGGGCATCGCAGGAGCCACCGAGATCGGTGCTGCAGACCCCCGTCTCGGGAAGCTCGAGTTGCAGGCGCGACGCGGCTTCGGTGTCACCGGCGAGCGCAGCGGTGACGGAGCGGACCTGCTCGTACCCGGTGGCGAGCAGGAACGTGGGTGCCCGCCCGTAGGACTTCATCCCGACGAGGTAGAAATCCTTCTCGGGGTGGGCGAGGACGGCCGCACCATGGGCGGGGACCGTCCCGCAGGAATGGAACTCCGGGTCGATGAGCGGACCGAGTGCCCGAGGTGCTTCGACTGCCGGGTCGAGTTCCAGGCGTAGTTCGCGCAGCATGTCCAGGTTCGGCCGGAATCCTGTGGCGGGCACGAGGACGTCGACGTCGATGGTGCGGGAGGCGTCCGGCGTCGACGCCGTGACCGTCAGGCCGGCATCCGTTCGATCGAGGTTCGTGATGGTGAAGTTCGTGACGAGCTCGATCACGCCATCATCGACGAGGGTGCGCAGGCGACTGCCGAGCTGCCCGCGGGCGGGCAGGCCGTCGAGGTCCCCGCCACCGTAGAGGCGCTGCGCTGATCCGCTGCCACGGACTGCCCAGAGGATCCTGGTGCCGGGCTCGTTCTTGGCGACCTGGCCGAGGTTGATCAGCGTGTTCGCGGCCGAGTGGCCGGCGCCGACGACCATGACGGTCTTCCCTGCGAAACGATCCCGTTCCGCTCCGACGACGTCGGGCAGCACTGTGGTGATGAAAGCGGATGCTGTGTCCTCGCCGGGCGCCCGCAGTCCGGCCTGACCGAGGGGGTTGGGCTGGCTCCACGTACCGGAGGCATCGATGACAGCGCGCACGAGATGATCGACGGTACCCTCGGGGCTGCTGACGCGGACGAGGAACGGGGTGGTGTCCCGGTCCTTCGTGTGGGTCTTGTCCATCCCGAGCCGGCTCACCGCGGTGACCGTGCTCTCGAAGTGGAGGGTCTCGGCGATCGCGGGGATGGCGGCGAGAGGTTCGAGGTAGGACTCCACCAGCTCACGGCCGTAGGGCAGCGCCGTCTGGCGGGGCTCCACCCACTCGGTGGGTTCGAGGAAGCGCCGGGCCGCGGGGTCGATGTTGTACTGCCAGGGCGAGAACAGGCGGATGTGCGCCCACTGACGGATCGCTGCGCCGACGCTGTCACCCTGCTCGAAGACGATGGGGGTCAGTCCCTGCTCGAGGAGATGCGCGGCAACCGACAGGCCGATCGGCCCTGCACCGATCACCGCGACCGGCAGCTCAGTGTCCCCGCGGGGGCTGCTGGTGGCATCGGGAACAGTGGTAGCGGTGGGGATCATGGCGTCAGACATGGGCGGTCTCCTCGATGAGAGCGGTGGCGATGCTGGGGGCGTCCTCGAGTGCTGCCGGCATCAGGCCGTGGATGTGGTCGCGCCGAGGTTGGTGGGCAGCAGTTCCTCGATCAGTTGCTGGATGCGACCCTTGATCTCGTCCCGGATCGGGCGGACGGATTCGACGCCCTTGCCGGCAGGGTCCTCGAGGACCCAGTCCTCGTACCGCTTGCCCGGGAAGTACGGGCACTCATCCCCGCACCCCATGGTCACGACGACGTCGGAGGCCTTCACGGCTTCGGTGGTGAGGATCTTCGGGGTCTCGGCGGTGATGTCGATTCCCTCCTCCTTCATCGCCTCGACCGCAGCGGGATTCACCTGATCGGCGGGCTGCGAACCGGCGGACAGCACCTCGACACGCCCTTTGGAAAGGTGGTTGAGGTACGCGGCGGCCATCTGGGACCGTCCGGCGTTGTGGACGCAGACGAACAGGACCGAAGGTTTCGCATTGTCCGTGGTTGTCCCGGGTGCCATGGCGGTGGTCATCTCGGTCGTCATGATGATCCTTCGTTCATCGCTCGGTACGGAGGTCCGGCCGGGCGCGTGGATGGAGAGGAGGAGCGGAACCCTGGCCGAACACCCCAGGAGCGGGTGACCCGCGACGATCGATCAGCTTCGATCTCGAGTATGGGGATAGATATCGATGATTGTCAATGTATGAGTATGCTGTTCGTATGACGACGAGCTCCGAGCCAGAGCGGACCTCGCAGTGACCGGATCAGCTGCTGCGGCACCTGATGGTCCCGGCGAGGAGGCTCGTTGCTGTGTGCCTTCGGGCGCTCCTGCGATGAGCACGGATCGGTCCGAGGAACTGGCGAAACAGTTCAAGGCCATCGCGGACCCTAACCGTCTGCGCCTGATCTCCCTGATCTCGTCGAGCACCGGCAACGAGGCGTGCGTCTGCGACCTCACCGAGCCACTGGAGCTCGGGCAGCCGACCGTGTCACATCACCTGAAGATCCTCGTCGACGCCGGGATCCTGCACCGCGAGAAGCGCGGGGTGTGGGCGTACTTCTCCATCGTGCCCGGAGCCCTGAATGCCCTCGCCGGCGTCCTCACCGAACCCGGGTAACACCCCTGCCTCCCGCGTCCCACCCGCGTCCTGCCCGCATCCTGCCCGCATCCTGAGAATCGAGAATCCCTGTGAGCTTCAAGACCGGCAAGCCCTCCGTACTGTTCGTCTGCGTGAAGAACGGCGGAAAGTCCCAGATGGCCGCCGGCCTCATGGACAAGGTGGCCGGCGACTCAGTGGCCTCAGCATCTGCCGGGTCGAAGCCGGGATCCGCGGTCAACGGACTCTCGGCCGACGTTCTGGCGGAGGTCGGGGTCGACATCAGCCAGAACGTCCCCCGTCAGATCACGGCCGAGGACCAGCAGCAGGCGGACCTCGTGGTCATCCTCGGCCCTGAAGCGCAGGTCGATGAGGTCGAAGGCACCCTGTACGAGCGGTGGGAGACCGACGAGCCCAGCGACCGCGGGATCGACGGCATCGAACGCATGCGCCTGGTTCGCGACGACATCCTCGAACGCGTCACCGCCCTCCACACCACCCTCGTCACCCGGTAACGCGCCCCACCCCTTCTCTTTCTCTCTGCGGCAGTACGGCCGCGGAGGGCCCTGTCCCTGTTCCAGCACGTCCTCGTTTCTCCGTGAGCTCTTTCTTCCCCTCCTGTAAGGAGTCCTGCTGCCATGACTGCCATGACCGTGGTCGCCATCCTGATCTTCCTCGCCACCCTGACCCTGGTCATCTGGCAACCCAAGGGCCTCGGCATCGGCTGGTCCGCCCTCGGCGGGGCAGCAGTCGCGCTGATCACCACCGTCGTGAGCCTGTCCGACATCCCGATCGTGTGGGACATCGTCTGGAACGCGACCTTCGCGTTCGTCGCGATCGTCATCATCTCGCTCATCCTCGACGAGTCCGGGTTCTTCACGTGGGCGGCCCTGCACGTGGCCCGTTGGGGCAGGGGCAACGGGCGCCTGCTGTTCACCCTCATCGTCCTGCTCGGGGCTGCGATCGCAGCAGTGTTCGCCAATGACGGGGCGGCCCTGATCCTCACCCCGATCGTCATCCAGATGCTCCTGGCGCTCAAGTTCTCCGCGAAGGCATCCCTCGGGTTCGTCATCGCGTGCGGGTTCATCGCCGACGCCGGCAGCCTGCCCCTGGTCGTATCGAACCTCGTGAACATCGTCACCGCCGACTTCTTCGACATCGGCTTCGCCCGCTACGCCGTCGTCATGGTCCCGGTAGGCATCGTCTCCGTCGCCGCCAGCCTCGGCGTTCTGCTCCTGTTCTTCCGCAAGGTCATCCCCCGCACCTATGACGTCACCGTCCTCGCCAGCCCGAGATCAGCGATCGCGGACCCGCTCACGTTCAGGACCGGCTGGGTCATCCTCGGCGTCCTGCTCGTCGGCTACTTCGCTGCAGAACCACTGCACATCCCGCTCTCCGCGGTCGCAGGGCTCGGCGCCGTCGTCCTGATGATCGTCGCCTCCCGCCAACCGGCCTTCCTCTTCCCCCGCGCCGCCGTCCCCGTCGGAGGACCCGCAGCACCGGGATCGACGGACGAATCACCCGAGGCCGCCGGACGGACAGCGGACCTCGACTACGAGACCGTCGGTGCGGGCCACCGCTCCACGACCGGGACCGGCACCCCGATGGACACCGCGAGCGCCCTGACCGACTCGGACCCGACGCGGGACGATGCAGCATTCGCTGCAGGGAGCGGGGGCGCGGCCGCGCTTCCCGGCGGCCGGATCTCGGTGCCGCGCATCCTGAAGGAAGCGCCCTGGCAGATCGTCCTGTTCTCCATCGGTATGTACCTGGTGGTGTACGGATTGCGGAACCAGGGCCTCACCGATGAGCTCGCGGGTGTGTTCTCGAACATCGGCAACAACGGCATACTGATCACGTCACTCGGCGTCGGCGTCATCGTCGCCGTCCTCGCGTCACTGATGAACAACATGCCCACGGTCCTCATCGCCTCCCTGGCCATCGGCTCCGCAGGCGCCACGGGGCTGACGCAGGAAGCGATGATCTACGCCAACGTGATCGGCTCGGACCTCGGGCCGAAGATCACCCCGATCGGCAGCCTGGCGACCCTCCTGTGGCTGCACGTGCTGGACCGCAGGGGAATTCACATCGGATGGGGCCAGTACTTCCGCGTCGGCATCGTCCTCACCATCCCCGTGCTTCTCATCACCCTGGTGGCCCTCGCGGGCTGGCTCAGCATCATCGGGGTCTGAGCAGGCGGTTCCGATCGGTTCAGCGCGGCCCCGTCAGCGGGCCGCGATCACCGCGGAGTACAACTCACGCTTGCTGACCCGGCTCTCCTCCGCCACGGCGGCCACCGCGTCCTTCAGGCGCATACCGCTGTCCATCAACCGGGTCACCTCCGCGACGTGGTCCTCCGGGCGCGACGCCGGTGCCTCGGGAGCACCGGACACCACGACGGCGATCTCACCCCGGACCTCCGAGCCCTGGGTCCACTGCAGGAGCTCCAGCAGGGAACCCCGGATCACCTGCTCATGCACCTTGGTCAGCTCGCGTGCCACCGCGGCCGGGCGGTCCGAACCGAACGCCTGCTGCAGCGAACGCAGCATGGCCTCGAGGCGGTGCGGGGCCTCGAAGAACACCATGGTGCGCCGCTCTGCGGCGAGATCGGCCAGGCGCCCGGCGCGCACACCGGGCTTGCGGGGCAGGAAGCCCTCGAAGCAGAAGCGGTCCGTGGGCAATCCTGACAGCGCCAGGGCCGCGAGGACTGCAGAGGCCCCGGGGACGGAGGTCAGATCGAGCCCCTCGGCCACCGCGGCCTCCACGAGCCGGTACCCGGGATCCGAGACGGACGGCATCCCGGCGTCGGTGACCATGAGCAGGGTGGCTCCCTCACGCACCAGCTCGAGCAGCTCCGGCGTCTTCTCGGCCTCGTTGTGCTCGTGGTAGCTGAGCACGCGACCGGTGACGGTGACCCCGAGGGCCTGCACCAGGCGGTGCAGCCGCCGGGTGTCCTCCGCCGCCACCACGTCCGCGGTGTGCAGCAGCCCGATCAGCCGCTCGGTGGCGTCACCCATGTTGCCGATCGGCGTGGCCGCGAGCACAATCCGGCCGCGGCCACTGCCGTCACCGGCGGTACCGCGATAGGCGGTCATCGGGGGCCGGGAAGCCGGTTCAGCATCTCCTGAGGCGTCCGCTGCCGAGTCCGCTGCGGTGTCTGCAGCATCCACCGCGGTGTCCTCGTCGGCAGCTGGAGCGACGTCGGGGTCGGTACCGCGAAGAGTGTCCGGGTCCACTGACTGGTCCGGCTGCCCCTCCGTGGTCGGGCTCGCGTGCTGCTGGGCCGGGGCTCGGTCGGCGTCGTCCTGGGGTTGGTTCACCGATCAAGCGTAGCCGGGACGGCGCCGCCGCCCCGGACGCCCGTCCTCCGGTGGAGGCGGAAGCACCGCCGGTAGCATGGCAGGGTGAGCCACACCGCCGTCCGTGACCGCAGGGACGATCCTCCCGGCGGGCGCTGGGTGACCCCTCCGGACGGCGCGTACACGCGCACCGCGCTCACTGCCCGGCTGCTCGGCGCGACGACGTCGGGCGGGGCCCTGCGCTGGATCCTCCCCCTCGCTCTGGCGATCCTCGGGGGCGCCCTGCGCTTCGTGCGGCTCGGTGATCCCGGCTCGCTCATCTTCGACGAGACGTACTACGTCAAGGACGCCTACTCCTTCCTGCAATCGGGCTACGAACGGGAGTGGCCCGAGGACGCCAACGATTCCTTCAACGCCGGCAACCCCGACGTGCTGCTGGATGCGCCCAATTACGTGGTGCACCCTCCCGTGGGCAAGTGGATGATCGCCTTCGGCATGCTCCTGTTCGGCTCGGACAACGCCTTCGGGTGGCGTTTCTCCGCCGCGGCCGTGGGGACCCTCTCGGTGCTGCTGCTCGCGGTCGTGGCGCAGCGGATGTTCGGATCGGCGCTGCTCGGGGCCGCTGCCGGTCTGCTGCTCGCCGTGGACGGCCACCACCTCGTCGAATCACGCACCTCGCTCCTGGACATCTTCCTCAGCTTCTGGCTCCTCGCAGCCTTCGCGGCCCTCCTCCTGGACCGCGACGACGGCCGGCGGCGCCTCGCCCGCCGGCTCGCCCCACTGGCGGGCCCCGATGGTACCCCGCCCCGTGCCCACCTGGCCTACGGTCCGTTCCTCGGAGTGCGGCCCTGGCGCCTGGCCGCCGGAGTGTGCCTGGGCCTGGCGCTCGGCACCAAGTGGTCCGCCCTCCCGTACATCGCCGCCTTCGGCCTGCTCACGGTGGCGTGGGACATGAGCGCCCGCCGGATCGCCGGCGTCCATCACTGGTTCCTGGGCGGTGCGGGCAAGGACGGAGCCCTCGCCTTCGTGTCCGTGGTGCCCGTGGCGGCCCTGACCTACGTGGCCACGTGGACGGGCTGGTTCCGCTCGACCGACGCCTACGACCGCAGGTGGGCGCAGTCGCATCCCTCGGAGCAGTGGGGATGGCTGCCGGACGGAGTGCGCTCCCTCGCCGAGTACCACCGCAGCGCCTACACCTTCCACCAGGGCCTCGGGTCCGAGCACCCGTACGAGGCCAACGTGTGGACCTGGCTGGTGATGGGCCGGCCCACGTCCTTCTACTACCAGACACCGTCCGGCTGCGGGACGGACTCCTGCTCCCAGGCCATCACCGTGCTCGGGAACCCGCTCATCTGGTGGAGCGCGGCGCTCTCGCTGCTGGTGCTGCTCTTCTTCTGGATCGGGCGCCGCGACTGGCGTGCCGCCGCCATCCTCACCGGCGTCGCCGCCGGTTACCTGCCCTGGTTCCTGTACCCGGAGCGCACCACCTTCTACT
This sequence comes from Arthrobacter sp., assembly GCA_030146405.1. Lineage (GTDB taxonomy): Bacteria > Actinomycetota > Actinomycetes > Actinomycetales > Micrococcaceae > Arthrobacter_D. The sequence goes on along the minus strand of JASLBS010000031.1, from coordinate 4,983 downwards.
TCTACGCCGTGGCCTTCGAGCCGTTCCTCATCCTCTCCCTGACCTACTGCCTGGGACTCGTTCTCGGTGGGCCTGGGGCAGATGCCGCCCGGCGGCGGCGCGGTATCGTTCTCGTGGGGGTCTTCCTGGCTGCAGCCGTCGCGCTGTCCGCCTACTTCCTCCCGGTCTGGACGGCCGAGATCATCCCCTACGACCAGTGGCGCCAGCGCATGTGGCTGCGGAGCTGGATCTGAGCCCGAGCGACCCCGACCCTGCTCAACGAAAGCGAGCCCTGGTGCGCGAAGCGATCACCGAACTCCTGGTGGACCTCCCGAAGACCAGCAACATCACCGATCTGCTCCTGGCCACGCACGCCGCCGATCCCCGGCGTGCGCTGTACGCCGTGCGGTCCGGCACGCAGTGGCGCGACGTCTCCGCTACCGAGTTCCTCGAGCAGGTCTCCGGACTCGCCAAGGGGTTGATCGCTGCCGGCATCGGACCCGGCGACTCGGTGGCCGTGATGTCCCGGACCCGCTACGAGTGGACCCTCGCCGACGTCGCCATCTGGTTCGCCGGTGCGGTGACGGTGCCGATCTACGAGACGTCCTCCGCCCACCAGGTGGCCTGGATCCTCGAGGATGCCCAGCCCGCCCTGGTGTTCGTCGAGGACCCCCAGAAGGCCGGGATCGTCCTCGAGGCAGCCGGCCGCGCCGACCGGACGGCGTCGACCACCGTGGTGCAGCTGACCGAGGACGGCCCGGAGGGCCTGACCCTGGCCTCCCTCACGGCGAGCGGCCGGGACATCTCCGACGAAACCCTCGAAGCGGCCCGGTCCTCCCGCTCCCTCGCCGACCCCGCCTCGATCGTCTACACCTCGGGCACCACCGGCCGCCCCAAGGGGTGCGTGATCACCCACGGCAACTTCGCCCTGTTCGGCGTGAACACCCTGGAGTTCCTGCCCGAGTTCCTCAAGCAGGAGAACGCCCGGACGCTCATGTTCCTGCCCCTGGCCCATGTCCTGGCCCGCGCCGTCCAGGTGGTGTGCTTCACCGGCGGGATCACGCTCGCCCACTCCAGCTCGGCGACGCAGCTGCTCGAGGATCTCGGCACGTTCAAGCCCACGTTCCTCCTCGCGGTGCCCCGCATCTTCGAGAAGATCCATGCCACCGCCGGTCAGCGGGCCGCGGAGGCAGGAAAGGGACGGCTCTTCGCAGCCGCGGAGCGCACCGCCGTCGCCTACTCGCGGGCCGTGGATGCCCGCGGCAGGGGTGGCCGGGGCCCGTCCCCCGTGCTGCGGGCGTCCCACGCCGTCTTCGACCGCCTCGTCTACCCGCGGCTCCGCAGTGTGTTCGGCGGGGACGTCACCTACACGGTCTCGGGTGCCAGCCCGCTCAGCACGCACCTCACCCACTTCTTCCGCGGCGCCGGGATTCTGGTGGAGGAGGGCTACGGGCTCACGGAGAGCACTGCCCCGTGCACCGTCAACACCGCGTCCCTCACCCGCGTGGGCTCCGTGGGCATTCCCATGCCGGGCACCAGCATCCGGATCGACGACGACGACGAGGTCCAGGTGAAAGGTGCCGGCATCTTCGCGGGCTACCACCGTAACGACACCGCGACGGCCGAGGCGTTCACCGCCGACGGTTACTTCCGCACCGGGGACCTCGGCTCACTGGACGAGGACGGCTTCCTCACCATCACCGGCCGCAAGAAGGATCTGCTCGTGACCGCGGGCGGGAAGAATGTGGCTCCGGGTCCGCTCGAGGAGAAACTTCGGGAGAACCGGCTCGTGTCCCAGGCCGTGCTGGTGGGCGAGGGCAAGCCCTTCATCGCGGCACTCATCAGCCTGGATCGGGAGGCCCTCGATGCCTGGGCAGCCGATCAGGGCAAATCCGGGCTGACCATCGAGGCAGCGGCCACGGATCCGGACGTCCTCACGGAGGTGCAGGCCGCCGTCGATGCAGCGAACGCCACCGTGTCCCGGGCGGAGCAGATCCGGAAGTTCACCCTGCTGCACATCGAGTTCACGGTGGAGTCCGGACACCTGACGCCCACCCTCAAGCTGAAGCGGGCCGCCGTCGTCGCGGACCACGCGGACGCGGTCGCGGAGCTGTACAGCACACCGGGGTGATGCGGGAGCCGCGGCCCCCGCACCGCTAGGAGGCCTTCAGCGACTCGAGGTACCGCATCTTCTCTGCTTCCTGGGCCCGTTTGGATCGCTCACGCCGGCCGCGCGTGGGCCAGGTGAGGACCAGCGTCAGCAGCGTGGCCAGCAGCACCAGGAGCCCCACCACCACGGCGGAATCCGTCCAGAACTGTTCCGGGAACAGGCGGATCAGCGTGTCGTCGACCCGGAACGTCCAGGTCCCGTCCCTGAAGAAGAGCGCGTGCACCTGGGTGAAGAACGCCTCCCACGCCGTGATGGCCAGGACGGCGAGCGCCACGATACCCACCAGGGTGATCACCGCGCCCGCGAACAGGGCGCGCCTGATCCCGCCCTTGTACCGGCGGGCCAGGTGGATGCACGCGAGGACGGCCAGGACGAACATCACCAGGGCGACGGCGAAAGCGACCCCCAGCACACCCTTCACGTCCGCCATGTGCCCGACCTCCGACTCGAGGAACAGTGGGGCACCCTCCGGTGTCATGAGATCCCCGAGGTAGCGCGGCGGGGCGAAGTTCAGCACGTAGTCCAGGGCGTAGGAGCCGTACGTCATGCGGTCATCCAGCGAGAACCCGAAGGAGTCCGCGGGGAAGCCGGGCCGGTGGTACTCGATCCACAGGAACGACGACGTCGCCACCGCCCGGACGGCCGCGGCCACCACGATGATCGGGAAGAACAGGGCCACCACGACCTGGAGGAACCGGGGGAAGGCGGGCCTCGCGGTGATCACGCCGTCGCGGACCGCCGCCCTGCGGGCGGCGTCGCGGTCGAGCTCGGAGGCCCGGGGTTCCGTCCCGCGATCGTCCTTCGATGCGGGAGTGCCACGCCCTGCAGGGGTAGCCGCTGCTTCGGTGGAGGTAGCGGCTACCCCGGTCGCGTCCGGAACGGCCCCGTCGTGCTCGCTGGGACCAGGGGCTATGCCCGAGGCTCCGTCGCGTGCGTTCACGCTGTGGCTTCCGGCGGCCGCGCCCGTGCCCTCACCCGTGCCCTCAGCCGTGCCCGTAGGTGTTCTGTCCGAGGCGATCCCTGGTTCATCGACCACTCGGGAACCGGCATCCGGGGAAGGATCCGCGGGCACTCCATCGCTGTCTCCCTGCGTGGGGGCGGGATCCACTGGGTCCTCATTCACCGGCAGGGCACCGGTGGCCGGAGCGGCGTCGTCGTGCGCGGTCGGCGCGTTCCGTTCCTTCCGCTCCCTCCGCGAGGACGGCGTCGTCCCGCCATCGATGGCAGCGACGCCGTCCGGCCCTGCATCGGCGGGGCCAGCAACGGTGCTGCCGGTGCTGCCGGTGTGCCCACCATCGACGCCGTCCGCGTCCGGGCCGGTCGGTGGGGTGTTGTCGGTATTCGCCACTGCGCTGTCTCCTCGTGGGATGCTCGCCGGCACTGCGCCCGGCGCCTTCGACACTACCGGCCCTTCGGGAACCTCGCCGGTAGGCTCCCCGCCCCGGAGGGCAGGGCTCAGGCGGTGACGACGGCGTCCCCTCTGTCCACTGCACCGAGGTCGCCCCGGTACCCGGCGGCCACGGCTCGCCGGCCCAGCACCAGCGCGTACACCCAGTAGGCCACGAAGACCAGGAAGCCGATGGTGATCCGCAGCCACGCAGGGAGCCCGCTCGGGGTCACGAACCCTTCCACCAGGCCGGAGACGAGGAGTACCAGCACCAGCCCGAGTGCCACGGTGATCAGGGCGCGGCCCTCCTCGGCCAACGCCACGGAGCGCGGCCTGCGCCCCGGTGCCACCCAGGCCCAGAAGATCCGGAGACCCGCGGCGGCAGCGATGAAGATGGCGGTGAGCTCCATGAAACCGTGCGGCAGGATGTAGATGAAGAACACGTCGAGCCGGTCGTAGGAGGCCATCATGCCCGCCGCCATCCCGATGCCCTGTGCGTTCTGGTGGAGGATGAACGCCGGCCAGATCCCCGTGACGCCGAAGGCAACGGCCTGCAGCGCGATCCACGCGTTGTTGGTCCACACCAGCCCCGCGAAGGAGGCTGCGGGGTTCTCCGAGTAGTAGTTGACGAAGTCCTCCTCCACGTACCGGCGGAGGTCCTCATCGGGTCCGATCGCCTGGACCACGCCCGGGGTCTGCACCACCCAGAGACCGTAGAGCCCGGCCACCAGGAGGAACAGGACCCCGATCACCGCGGTGAGCCACCGGACGCGGTAGAAGGCAGCCGGGAGCGAGTACACGAAGAAGCCGGCCACGTCCTCCATCGTGTTGGACCGCGCCCCCGTGAAGCGGGTGCGGGCCCGGGAGAGCCGGGTGGAGAGGGATCCGGACACGGCGCTCTCCGGGTCCACCGAGCGGATGATGGACAGGTGGGTGGAGACGCGCTGGTAGAGGACCAGCAGCTCGTCCGACTCCGCGCCGTCGAGTTTCCGCTTGCGCACCAGTTCGTCGAGCCGTTGCCAGTCGCTACGGTGCACGGCGATGAAAGCATCCACATCCATGCGCCCAACCCTATAGTCCGCAGGTATGGCCCACCGGGTGGCAGGGCCGCTGCCGGACGTGACCCGGACGACGTCCAGGTCAGGTCCGGCCCTGCGCGTGACGCACGGCGGCACCCGCGACGCTACGCTGGACGAGGCCATGAAGGACAGGTACCGGACGAACCGCCAGGGGGAGCACCATGAGTTCGATCGTCACCGGCGAGGCAGTGGTCCTCGAACTCAAACCCGCCGGTTTCGCCGCGCGGGGGCTGAGCATCCTGATCCTGCTCGTGTTCCCGGTGACCGTGGAGACGGTCACGCGCGGGAAGTCCCTCGGTCGCCTCGTGATGGGAGTGCGGATCGTGCGCGACGACGGCGGCGCCATCCGCTTCCGCCACGCCTTCATC
>JASLBS010000028.1 GCA_030146405.1 Arthrobacter sp. | reverse complement strand
ACGGGGCTCCAGCTGCTCACGCACACTGGCCAACGAGAGGCTCGATACACCTGCCATTACTTGGCTGCACCTGCACTGTCGGACGCCGCGAGGTCAGCGAGGAACCGATCGACCACGCGCGAGGACAGGGCGTTGTCCGCGAGGGACTCCCCCACGATCCTGCTCGCGAGATCGGTGGCGAGCGTGCCCACCTCGGCCCGCAGCGCGACCGTGGCCGCCTGGCGTTCCGCCTCGATCTGCACATGGGCCTGCGCCGTGATGCGAGCGGACTCGGCAGCCGCCTGCTCCTTCAGCTCCGCAAGGATCTGCGCGCCTTCGGCGCGGGCCTCCTCGCGGATGCGGTTGGCTTCCGCGCGTGAGTCCACGAGCTGCTGCTTGTACTCCTCGAGGGCTGCATTCGCCTCGGCCTGGGCCGTCTCGGCCTTCGCGAGACCGCCCTCGATCGCCTCTACACGCTGGGTGTAGATCTTCTCGAACGCCGGTGCGATGTACTTGATGACGATGTACAGCAGGACGGCGAAGCCGGCGCCCGTCACCAAGATTTCCCAGGGATTGGGGATCAGCGGATTAGTGGTCTCAGAAGCCAAAATCACCATCTGGTCCATGGTTCACCCGTCCTATCTGCTCGATGCTGTAATGGGCGCTGATCAGAGAATGAAGGCGAGAACCAGACCGAGGATCGCGAGCGCCTCGGTGAAGGCGAGACCCAGGAATGCGATGGGCTGGAGGACACGCTGCGCCTCGGGCTGACGAGCCACGCCGGTGATGTATGCGTAGAACACGAGTCCGACGCCGATGGCTCCACCGATCGCGGACAGACCATAACCGATTGCGTTGAGGCTACCTTCGATTTCCATTGTTTTCCTTTCAGGATGCCCGGGATGGGCAGTTTGTTTAAGGTTTTCCCGGTGGGAAAGCTTAGTGTTCGTCCGCCAGTGCGCCCTGGATGTAGATCGCAGTGAGCAGCGTGAAGACGTAGGCCTGGATGACCATGATCAGTGCTTCCAGCATGTACATGGCCACGCCTCCGACCAGGACGAGCACTGAAGCCGCCTGGAGGAGAATGTTGTCCTGCAGAACCAGGAGGTATTCGATGCCCGAACCGGCCAGGAGGATGATCAGGTGACCCGCCATCATCGTGGCGAAGAGACGCAGGCTGTGCGTGATCGGCCGTACCAGGAAGTTCGAGATGATCTCGATCGGGATCAGGATGATCAGCAGTGGCCACGGCACGCCCGAGGGCACCACGACCATCTTGAAGTATCCGAGCCCATGCTTGCGGATACCGATGGTGATCCAGAGCACGTAGATGATGCCGGCCAACACGTAGGCGCTGCCGGGGTGCGAGAAGCTGGGCAACTGGATGACCGGGATGGCGCCGTAGATGTTGTTCACCAGCACGAAGAAGAACACGGTGAACAGCAGCGGCACGTACTTCAGGAAGTCCCGCTGGCCGATGATGTCCTTGCCGATGGAGTCGCGGACGAGGCCGTAGCCCATCTCACCGACCAATTGCAGCTTCGACGGAACCAGTGCCCGTTTCCTGGAGGCTCTCGAGAAGAAGACCGCGATGATGACCACCGAGAGCAGCACCAGCAGCATCTGCTTGCCGAAGCCCTCGCCGTAGTAGGCCCCCCACGGGATCATGTCAGGGAGGTGGAGTTCGTCAAGGGTCGGAGGAACGAATCCCTCTCCAGTTGTTGCGGCCGGGAGCGCAAGCGCGATCAACGCGTTTCCTCTCTGCAGTGTCCATCGTTGGGCATAAAGTCTGTGCGCGAAGAACACGCTGGAAAATCCTGGATCATTGCTCGGCCGGCGTCACTTGCCACCGGGCTCATCGTCGCTTCCCCGCGGCCCCGCTGGCGGGTCCTGCGGCTTCGCACGAGTGAGGTGATGGACGTGGGCAAGATATAATCCGCCCGCCGCCCCCACGAGGGCTCCGACGAGCGCGATCCACCCTGTGCCGAGCTGATTGTCCAGCCACCAGCCTACCAAACTCCAGACCACGATCCCGCCAACGATGTAGCTGAAGAGACTGATCCCGGCGTTGTAGTCACCGGTGCCTTTGGGGTCGGTGACGTGGGGCTTCGTCCGTGGAACGGATTTCTTCTCGGGCATCTCAGGGCCTTCCCTGCTCGGCTTGTGCATCGTGGTTCGACTCCGGGAACAGGGTGAGCCGGGAGAGGGCGAACGTCCTGAGTTCCGCGACCTGCCATACCAGGACCGTGAGGAGGGCCGACGCCAGGAACCACCCTGCCACCAGCCACTCGGGTCTTCCCACGAGGAGGAGGACCGCACCGAACGCGACCACCTTGAAAGCGTAGGCCACGACGAACAGGCCCATTGCCCGCAGGGGGTCCTCGGGGCCACTCAGGTGACCGATCAGGAGGGTGATCCCCGAGAACGCCACCACGATTCCCGCGCCGAAGAGTCCACTCCCGACGCCCGGCCAGCCTTCGAAGACGGCCGCGGCGACGCAGAGCACTGCGGCGGAGCCGGCGGAGAACACCAAGCAGCGACGCAGCATGGCGAGCCACGGTGAATCGTTGTGGCCGCCCGGGGCGACGGCTCCAGCACCAGGATCAGTGTTGGGTGGAGGCAAGGGATTCCGTCCGGTCGGTGAGAAGGCCAGGCGAGGTGCTGCGATCATCGCCGGCTACGACGACGTCGGCTCCCCGTACGCTTCCTCACTCTAACCCACGGGCCTTGCGGTCACGGGGTGCCGGGGTCATGCATCAGCCCTGCAGGCGCCGTGACTCCCCCCGGGGAGCGGTCCGCGCCGCCCGCCAGGTGGTCGCAACGGTGAAGATGCGTGGGGAGTAGAGATAGACGACGACGACGACGGCCGCGAACAGGGAGACCGCGATCGCCTGCGGTGCCTCCGCCGTCGCGAGCACGAAACCTGCAGCTCCGGTCAGGACGGAGAACACCGTCACGAGTACGGAGACCTGCACGTGGCTCAGGCCCGTATCCGTGAGGCGCTGGTACACGTGCTGGCGATGGGCCGAGTAGAGCCTCTCGCCGCGCCGCGCCCTCCGGAGGAAGGTGGTGAAGGTGTCGGCCAGATAGATGATCACCGGCGCGAAGAGGTACTCCAGGTACACGCCCGCGAGGAGCCCGGTCACGGCGATCGCCGCGACCGAGGCGCCGAGGAGGTAACTGCCCACGTCACCGAGGAAGACGAACCCTCGGCCGAGGTTCCAGGGCAGGAACCCGGTGAAGGCCGCGGCGAGAACGAGGCCGGACGCGGTCAGCCACAGCTGGTCGCTCAGCAGTCCCGCCCACGAGTAGAACAACCCCACCACGACGCCGTGCATCCCCGAGATGCCGTTGATCCCGTCCATGAAGTTGGCAGCATTGATGTAGGTGGCGACGGCGATGGCTCCGATCGGTATCCACCAGTAGCTGCTGTCCTCGATCGTGCTGGCGAGTGCAGCGGTCCCGATGGCACCGATGAGCAGTTGCACGGACGCCCTGATCCTGATCGAGAGACCACGGAAGTCCTCGATCCAACCGAGGACGGCCGCGACCCCGACCATGCACCCGATGATGATGATCAGTGACCGGTCCACCGCGATCAGGCCGGTTCCCAGCGAGAGAACCAGCGCCATGATGATCGCGGCCGCGACGGCGACGCCCATCCCGCGGATGACCACGGTGGTGTGCGACGAGCGGTCGTTGGGAATGTCCACGACGCCCCAGCGCTTCAGGAGCGGCTTCACGACCACGGGAAGGGCGAGGGACAGCAGGAGGGTGGTCGAGCCCACGAGGACGAGGAGCGCGTTCATGGCCGCTCCTCCCGGGCCTGCGGTCCGGAGGATCCGGCGGAGGCGGGAGCGCCGTCGTTCTCCGGGGACCCACCGGGCTCCTGGGGCCGGGAGTGGATCGCACTCTCCGGCGATTCGGCATGCTTCGCCGGCGCGATGCTTCGGGGCCGGCTCGTGTCGAACCCTCCCTGCGCCTTCCACTCCCGCAGGCTGAGCTGCTGCGGATCGAGGGGTGCCACGGAGGTGTGGGAGATCTTCGGATGCAGTGGTCGGGAATCGTCCTCGCCCACGCCCATCAGATCCTCATGCATCTTCTCCCCCGGCCTCAGGCCGGTGAAGACGATGTCGATGTCCTTGCCCGACATGGCGATCATGCGCTGGGCGACATCGAGGATCCGGACGGGTTCACCCATGTCGAGGATGAGCACCTCACCACCAGACCCGATGGCTCCGGCCTGGACCACGAGTTGGCAGGCCTCCGGGATGGTCATGAAGAACCGCGTGACCTCGGGGTCGGTGACGGTGATGGGGCCCCCGTTCCGGATCTGCTCCGTGAAGAGGGGCAGCATGGATCCGCGGCTCCCGATCACGTTGCCGAAACGGACCGAGACGTACTGCTGACCGGTGCGCTCGGCATGCCAGGACGTGAGCTTCTCGGCCACGCGCTTCGAGTGCCCGAGCACACTGGTGGGGTCCGCCGCCTTGTCCGTCGAGATATTGACGAAGCTGGTGACCCCTACTGCGGAGGAGGCCCGGAGGACGTTGAGGGAACCCTGCACGTTGGTCTTCCAGGCTTCCTCGGGGTACTGCTCCAGCAGGGAGACATGTTTGAGGGCAGCCGCGTGGAAGACGACCTGCGGCTTGCGGTCCTCGAAGATGTCCAGCAGCGCGTCGTTGTCCCGGATGTCGGCGAGCACGGTGTCTCGGCCGGTCAGCAGGCCGCGCCCGGTGAGGGAGATCTGGGTGGACTGCAGTCCCGTCTCGTCACGGTCCAGCATGATGAGCTCGGCCGGATCGAAGCGGGAGAGCTGGCGGCAGAGCTCGGAGCCGATCGAACCGCCGGCCCCGGTGACGAGCACCCGCTTCCCTGTGATGTAGCTGGCCACCTCGTCCGCATGGATGTCCACCGGACGGCGCCCGATCAGGTCCTCCACCGCGACCTCGCGGAAGTCGGCGATCGCGGCACCGGCTGTGCCGAGCATGTCCCGGAGAGGAGGGAGGACCAGCACCTTGATGCCGAGGCCCACCACGAGGTCCGAGACCCGCCGCACCTGCGCGGCCTCCACCTCGGCGAAGGCGATGACGAGCGCGGACGCCCTGGTCCTCGCGACGATCTCCGGGAGATCCTCGATCCGGCCGAGCACGGGAACGGTGGAGAGGCGCAGGTGTTTCTTGGCGGGGTCGTCGTCGATCAGACCCACCGGGAAGTAGGGCGAATCCGGGTCCTGCATCATGCGGCTCACGAGTGAGTTGCCGAGGAAGCCTGCGCCGTAGATCAGTGTCCGCTGCGCGTCCTCCCCCGGTTTCGCCTTGCTCTCCACGTACATCCGCTTGAGGTAGCGCGTGGCGGCCAGGAACATGCAGGCGAAGGGGAAGGCGATGATGCCGATACTGCGCGGTACCTCGATCACGGTGAAGAAGGCGACGCTGACGAGCACCAGGATCACGGCGACGATGACGGCCACGATCACCAGCAGCTTCGCCTCGTGGAAACTGCCGAAGCTGTATCTGCCGCGGTACAGGGCGAAACTGAGGCCTATCACCAGCTGGGAGATCACGGCCACGGCGCAGAACACCGCGATCCCGTCGACGTTGATGTCGGACACCAGCAGCTCGTACCGGAGGATCAACGCGAGGAGGATCGCCACGATCCACGCGCCGGCGTCGAGCAGGTACTGGGCCCACAGCCACAGGGCCGGCTTCTCCCCTGAGGGAGTTGCGGCGGTGGCGCCGGGTGTCCGGGCGGAGGCCCGGCCTTCGATGATTCCCATGATTCCTAACGGTGTTGCAGAGGCCGCCACCGCGCTGCGCCGGGGCGAGCACATGTGGGCGGGGCCCTGCCCGGTCACTGGGCCGCCGGGGCCGGAACACGGTGTAATAGACTGCTGTTACCCGAGAATACTAACTGCCCCGACTGTGCCGGAACCGTTCTCCACTGCGCTGGCGCGGCCCGGAAGGACCCCGTTGCACGTCCCTGACGCAGGCGCTCCGCGCGTCTTCATCGTCGTGACCACCTTCAATCGCGTCGATCACCTGCGCGGTCTCCTCGACTCGATCGCCCTCCTGGAACCGGCACCGGCGGCAGTGGTGGTGGTGGACAACGCGAGTACCGACGGCACGGCGGACATCCTGCGCGTCGCTGACCTGCCCGTCCCCCTGTTCGTCGAGGAGCTCCCGCAGAATCTGGGTGGTGCGGGTGGTTTCGCGGCAGGGATGGCCCGGGCACTGCGGGAGGGAGCCGACTGGCTCTGGTTGATGGACGACGACGTCGTGGTCCTTCCCGGGGCCCTCGGCTCCTTCGGTCCGTGGATGGACCGCTACTCCTGCATCCACGGACGGCGCTACGACGCCGCGGGTGAGCCGTTCTTCTGGCAGCACCTCCTCAACGAGTCCCTCGGCGTCCATCTGCCCGTTCGCGGTGATGTCTTCGCCGCGTCCCCGGTCTTCCACACGAATGTCGCCTGCTTCGAGGGGATGCTGATCTCCGCCGAGGTGGTGCGGAAGATCGGACTACCCGACGCCAGGTTCTTCCTCAACGGGGACGATCTCACCTACGGCTGGCTCGTCTCGCGGCGATACCCGGTGGCGTACGTGGACGCCTTCGTCCTCCGGAAGACGCGCGCGCAGCGCCAGGTGGATCTCGGCGTGCGGCACTTGAACGACTCGAGTGACCTCTCGAGGTTCTGCGGGATGCGGAACCGGGGGCATCTTGCCCGCTACCTGGCACTCCACGGCCGGCACAGCCGGATCCGGTTCGGCCTCGGCACGCTTCTCACGGCCGCGAAGGAGGTGCTCAGGCTCGTCGCGGTGGAGAGGTCCCTCGCCGGAGCCTCGCACATCTGGCGTGGCTGGCGCGCAGCCCGCCGGATACTCGGTGATGCCGACTGGCAACCGGAACCGCCGCTCGCGGACCCCGCGTGGGGAACGCCCGGCAGCTCCGGAGCATCCGGATGACCTGGGTGGTGCTCGGTGGCTCCGGTTTCGTGGGATCTGCCGTGCTCGACGCCCTGCGCCGAGCCGGGATCGAGGCGCACCCCGCCAGGGGTCCACGCCTGCTGACGTCGGCTCGCACTCCCGCCGCCCTCGCCGACGAGGCCTCCCGCGCGGACATCGCCGCACTCACCGTGCTGCTCGAGGACGCCGACGTCGTGGTCAACGCGGCCGGACTGGCGACGCCGTCCGCGGGGGACGGGAACGAGCTCGCGGGCGCGAACGCGCTCCTGCCCGCCGTCGTCGTGCGGGCCGCAGCCGCCGCCGGTTGCCGTCGCGTCGTCCACCTCAGCAGCGCAGCGGTCCAGGGCCGCACGGAACTGCTGGACGAGACGGACGCCGTCCACCCCTTCTCCGCCTACTCGCGCAGCAAGGCGCTCGGCGAACAGGCGGTGGCGCTGCTGGCCGACGCCGAACCGGCGCTCTCGGTGGTCACGGTGCGTGCCACCTCGGCACAGGGCCGCGGCAGGCCGACGACGGCGGCCCTGGCGCGCCTGGCGCGCTCCCCGCTCGCGTCGGTGGCCTCGCCCGGGGACGCGGCGTCCCCCATCACCTCCGTGGAGGCCCTGGCGCAGCTCGTGCTCGCGGTGGGACGCCACGGGGGCGATGTGCCGCGGACGGTACTGCAGCCCTGGGAAGGGTTGACCGTCCGCTCGGTGCTCGAGGCGGCCGGCGGACATCCGAGGGTGCTCCCCGCAGCCCTCTGCAGGGCCGCCGTGGGAACCGGGTACGCAATGTCCGCCCTGCTGCGCGGGCGCCTCGACGGGCACGTGCGCCGCGTGGAGCTGATGTGGTTCGGGCAGGCACAAGTCCGCGGCTGGGCGGAGAGCCAGGGTGTGGTGCCTCCCGCCACGGTGAAGGACGTCCTGGCCGACGCGGCCCGTTCCGGCGCGGGCGGGATCGACACCTCGGCCTGACAGCCGGTCGGTCGTCCGGTCAGTCGGTCAGTCGGTCGGTCGGGTTCTGCCCGGACGCGCTCTCCTCGGACGTACTCTCCTCGGACGGTGCATCGACGCCGAGGATCCCCGGGACCACGCCCCGGAGGCGCTCCTCGGAGATGGTGCCCTGCCGTACGATCCGCAGGGTCTCCCCCGTCGCGTCGACGATCGTCGATCCCAGGCCGGCGGCGGCGTCCCGAGGCCCGGCGTCGAGGTACACCGCCACCGATTCGGCGAGTTGCTCCGCCGCTTCGCCCACGGAGGTCGCCGCAGGCTGGCGCGTACGATTTGCCGAGGACACGGCGAGGGGTCCCGTGAGCGTGAGCAGTTCGAGCGCGACGTCGTCGTCCGGCATGCGGAGCGCAACCGTGCCCAGGGTGTCGCCGAGGTCCCAGGTCAGGGACGGCTGCGCGTGGCAGATCAGGGTGAGGCCGCCGGGCCAGAACTCCTCGGCGAGCCGGCGGGCGTCCGGGTGCACCTCGGCGGCGAGACCGTCGAGCGTCTGGATACGTGGAACCAGCACGGGCGGCGGCATGTTCCGGCCCCGCCCCTTGGACGCGAGCAGGGTCGCCACCGCCTGGGGGGAGAAGGCATCGGCCCCGATGCCGTAGACGGTGTCCGTGGGGAGGACGATGCACTGCTTGAGCGACACCGCCCGCTGGGCGGCGGCGAGGCCCTCGCTTCGCTGGACGGGATCTGAGCAGTCGTAGCTGGAGGTCACCGGATCATCCTTCCACTGGTACCAGGTGTTGCGCACGTCGACGCGGGCAGGGGCCGACGACGGTTCCTGCTCGGCAGGCCGCTCACGACGACGGCGGTGGCCCGAACCCCGTACCGCGCAGGCCTGCCGAGTACGCCGCGAACCAGGCGCGGAGTCCTCTGAGGTCACGATTCATCAGGAAGTAGTAGGGGAAGCCGATCACGTCCGCGCCGAACCACCGGAGGTTCCGGTACTTGCGCGCCAGGTAGGCCCGGTTGCGGAAGTAGGAGAACCGCTTGAACTCCCCGTCGGGGATGACCGGCGTGATGAAGCCACCGAAGATGGGCTTCATCTCGGTCCAGGTGGCCGGATGGCGGACCGCCACGGTGGCGAGCGTCCCGTACTTCAGCCCCGCTTTCCGCACGCGCGCCAGGAAGTCCACTTCGTCCCCGCGGATGAAGAACTTCATGTCCGGCAGGCCGATCGTGGCGAACACCTCGGCACGAACGAGCGCGCCGTTGAAGAAGTGCACCATGTTCGGCAGGTACCCCATGGGTTCCAGGGTGGCGCGATCGTTAGTCAGCAGCCCGTTGATGCGGAAGTTGAAGGAGAGCCGGGTGGGATCCGAGGTCGCAGCGACCAGCGGGCTCACGATGTCGAGGCCGTGCTCGGTGGCGGCGCGGAGGAGTTCGGCGAGTACCCGGTCGTCCTCCGGGTGGCCGTCGTCGTCCATGAGCCAGATCCACTCCGCCCCACTGGCGATCGCGGCGAGGATCGCGAAGGCGAAACCTCCCGCACCACCCAGGTTCGCCTCCGAGCGGAGGTAGTGGATGCTGCCACCCGCCGCCTCCACCACCGCGGTGGCCGGCTCAGTACCCGAATCCACCAGGGCGACGGTGATGATCGGCGCGGACTGCGTCCCGAGGGAACGCAGGAGCTGCGCGAGCTCCTCGTGCCGGTCGTAGGTGACGGCGGCGACGGCGACACTGCCCGGTCCTGCGGACGTCATGGGGACACCTCTTCGGAGGGACGGGGACCGTCGACGCGGAGGACAGCGCTCGTCGCGCGGTCCCGTCCGGTGAGGTCCTGATGGGTGGTGATCGAGGTCCACAGACCCGAGCGTGCGAGGAGGGCGGCGACCACCGGGGCCTGCACCTCGGCATGCTCCATCGCGAAGAAACCACCCGGGACGAGGAGCCGGGCAGCGGATGCCATGGCCGCCCTCGGCAGGACCATGCCGTCCGCTCCCCCGCCGTACAGCGCGAGATCAGGATCGTGGTCCGCCACCTCGGGCTCGTTGGGCACGGCGTCGGCCGGGATGTAGGGAGGGTTGGAGACCACCACGTCGAAGGAACCGTCGTGGTCGCCGAGCGCCGTCGCGAGATCCCCCTGCGTCACGTGCACGCCGAACGGGGCGAGGTTGGGCACCGCCCACGCCAGGGCGAGTTCGCTCAGTTCGACGGCGTGGACCTCCGCTCCCGGCACCTCGTCAGCCACCGCGGCCGCGATGGCCCCGGACCCGGTGCCGAGATCGACGATCCTGGGACGCACCAGACCGCCGGCGTGGTCCACGACCAGCTGGACCACCGTCTCCGTCTCGGGCCGCGGGACGAACACGCCGGGGCCCACCGCGAGGGAGATCCGGCGGAAGTACGCCGTCCCGGTGAGGTGCTGCAGCGGGACCCGGCGCACGCGCTCGTCCACGAGCGCCTCGAACCCCTCGGGTACGGCGGTACCGGTCAGGGCCAGAGCCCGGAGCCTTCCGGGGGTCACGCCGAGCAGGTGTGCGGCGAGCAGCTCCGCGTCCACCCGAGGACTCGGCACACCGGCCTCGCGCAGCCGCCGCTCCGCCGTCCGCAGCGCTTGCTCCACCCCTACTCTTCCGCGCCGATGGCGTCCAGGCGGGCCTGCTCGTCCATCTCGATCGCCGACTGCACCACGGGTTCCAGCTCACCGTTCATGACGGCGTCGAGGTTGTAGGCCTTGTACCCGGTCCGGTGGTCGGCCACGCGGTTCTCCGGGTAGTTGTAGGTGCGGATGCGCTCGGAGCGATCCATGGTGCGGATCTGGGACTTCCGGATGTCCGAGTTCGCGGCGTCGATCTTCTCCTGCTCGTGTGCCAGGATGCGCGAGCGGAGCACGCGCATGGCGGCCTCGCGGTTCTGCAGCTGCGACTTCTCGTTCTGCATGGCCACCACGATCCCGGTGGGGAGGTGCGTGATGCGGACGGCGGAGTCGGTGGTGTTGACGGACTGCCCACCGGGCCCCGAGGAGCGGTACACGTCGATCTTCAGGTCGTTCTGGCTGATCTCGACCTCCTCCGGCTCGTCCACCTCGGGCAGCACCAGCACGCCCGCGGCGGAGGTGTGGATACGGCCCTGGGACTCCGTGACGGGCACGCGCTGCACGCGGTGCACGCCGCCCTCGAACTTCAACCGTGCGTAGACGCCCTCGGCCGGATCGTTCGAGGACCCCTTGATGGCCATCTGCACGTCCTTGTACCCGCCGAGGTCCGACTCGTTGGCGGAGAGGAGCTCGGTCTTCCAGCCGCGCGACTCCGCATAGCGGGCGTACATGCGCAGCAGGTCACCGGCGAACAGTGCGGCCTCGTCCCCGCCCTCGCCACCCTTGACCTCGATGATCACGTTGCGGCTGTCATTGGGGTCCCTCGGGATCAGCAGGCGGCGGAGGCGCTCCTGGGCTGTGGCCAGCTGCTCCTCCAGCACGGGAACCTCGGCTGCGAACTCGGAATCCTCCGCGGCCATCCCGCGGGCGGCCTCGAGGTCGTCGTTCAGCGCGGCCCACCGGTTGTGCGCATCGACGATCCGGCCGAGCTCCGCGTAGCGCCGGCCGAGCTTGCGGGCCAGCGCCTGGTCGGCGTGGACCGCCGGATCGGCGAGCTGGTCCTGCAGCTCGGAGTGTTCGTCGAGCAGTCCCTGGATGGATTCGAACATCGGATGTACCTCTTTCGGCTGGTGCAGCCAGTCTATGGAATCTGCGCGGGCGGTCCTGAACCGGACTCCGGCTTAACCGACGAACCGCCCGGGAACGTCCTGCGTTCCCGGGCGGTTCAGGAGTGCTAGTCGGAGTCCTTGGAGCCCAGCGTGGTCTTCTGGACCTGCATCAGGAACTCGACGTTGGACTGCGTCTCCCGGATCTTGTTGGTGAGCAGCTCGAGTGCCTGCTGGGTCTCCAGACCCGACAGGACGCGGCGCAGCTTCCACATGATCTTGACCTCGTCGGGCGAGAGCAGGTTCTCCTCGCGACGTGTGCCGGAGGCGTTGACGTCCACGGCGGGGAAGATGCGCTTGTCGGCGAGGTTGCGCGACAGGCGGAGCTCCATGTTGCCGGTGCCCTTGAACTCCTCGAAGATGACCTCGTCCATCTTGGACCCGGTCTCCACGAGCGCGGTCGCGAGAATGGTGAGCGAGCCACCGTTCTCGATGTTGCGTGCGGCACCGAAGAAGCGCTTCGGCGGGTACAGCGCTGCCGAGTCGACACCACCGGAGAGGATACGGCCCGACGCCGGGGCGGCCAGGTTGTACGCGCGGCCCAGGCGGGTCATGGAGTCGAGGAGCACCACGACGTCCATGCCCATCTCCACGAGGCGCTTGGCGCGCTCGATGGAGAGTTCGGCGACCGTGGTGTGGTCGTCGGCGGGACGGTCGAACGTCGAGGCGATGACCTCGCCCTTGACGGTCCGCTGCATGTCCGTGACTTCCTCGGGACGCTCGTCCACGAGGACCATCATGAGGTGGACCTCAGGATTGTTGATCGTGATGGCGTTCGCGATCGCCTGGAGGATCAGCGTCTTGCCGGCCTTCGGGGGCGAGACGATCAGGCCGCGCTGGCCCTTGCCGATCGGGGACACCAGATCGATCACGCGGGGACCGATCTTCTTCGGGTCCGTCTCGAGGCGCAGGCGGTCCGCCGGGTACAGCGGCACGAGCTTCGCGAACTCGACGCGGTCCTTGAGATCCTCGGCGGGCTTGCCGTTCACCGAGGTGACCCGCACCAGGGCGTTGAACTTCTGGCGCGCGCTGGCCTGCGACTCACCCTCGCGGGGTGCGCGGATGGCACCCACGACGGCGTCACCCTTACGCAGGTTGTGCTTCTTGACCTGGGCAAGCGTGACGTAGATGTCGTTCGGGCCGGGCAGGTAGCCGGACGTACGGACGAAGGCGTAGTTCTCGAGGACGTCGAGGATGCCCGCTACGGGCAGCAGCACGTCGTCGTCGGTGACCTCGACGTCGTCCACCTCGGGGTTCTGGCTGCGGCCCCGGCGCCGGTCGTTGCGCTCGTTGCGGTCGCGGAACCGGCTGTTGCGGTCGTCGCCGCCGTTGCGCTCGCTGCGCTCGTTGCGGTTGACGCGGTTGCGGCGATTGCGTCCGCGACCCTCGTCGTCGTTCTGGGTGCCGCGATTGTCACTGCGCTCGCTGCCGTTGCGGCCGTTGTCGTTCTGGCCGTCGTTCGAGCGGACGTTCTGGACCTCGTTGGAACGGACGTCGTTCGAGCGATCGTTCGTCCGGTCGTCGTCGCGACCGTTGCGCGAGCGGCTGCGGCGCTCGTTGCGGTCGCCCCGGCCCTCACCCTGCTGGCCGGACTGCTGTGACTGCTGGCTGGAGGATGCCTCGCCCTGCGCGTCGTTCTGCGCCTCGTTCTGCACAGTGTTCTGTGTGTCGACGGACCCGGACTGCGACTCGTTCGAGCCGGTCTGGGCGTCCGCACGGTCCTCGCCACGACGGTTGCGGCGATTGCGCTGGTTGCGGCCACCGTTCTCGCGGTCGCCGCGGTCCTGCTGCTCGCCGGCGGAGGTGTCGTCGGACGTCTCGCGCTGCGTCGTGTCCTGCTGCTCGACGGCCACCGGAGTGTCCGTCGCGGGTGCCGAGACGACGCCGTCGCTCCCCGCGCGGCGGTTCCGGTTACGGGTGCGTGGCTGGCGCTCGGCGGGAGCCGCCTGCTCGTCCTGGTTCGTCGCGGCATCCGCTGCCGGCTCGGGCGACGCGTCGACCGCGGCGCGCGCGGAGTCGGCGATTCGTTCGCTGCGGACGGCGGGGACCTTCTGGCGGTCAGCCACCGCGGATCCGCGCTGGTGGTCGGAGATCGCCGACACGAGATCGCTCTTGCGCATCCTCGAGCCGCCCGTGATGCCGAGCTGGCCGGCGAGCGCCTGGAGCTGTGCGAGCTTCAGGCCGGCAAGGCCGCTGCTCTTGGAAGTTGTCGCGCCGGTTGTTCCAGCGTCTTGGTCGGCCACACCTGGTAACAGGTCAGTGGTGTCAGTCACGAAGGATCCTTCCCCCTCGTCGGGCGGCCACCTGATCGGTGGTCCGCGGTGGTTTGCCCCGGGCCGCAGAAGAATGCCGGCGGGGTTCGGCCGAACCGGGTCGATCCGGTCCGGGCCGAGAGTGCTGGGAGCCTGAGGATGTCCACGTACAGGAGGTTGAATCCGCACGCACGAGGATAAGATCGGAGGCCACACCGGAATACGTGCTACTGCTGATAAAAGCTGCAGTTCTGCGGCGGTCTGGAGAAGAAGACGGCCAACTCAACAGGAGCACACGGTAAGAGCGCGGAAACGTCCATTACCCTTGGTGCACTCTCACTTTAGCACCTTCCCGGTCCACCGGGAGCCGGAGAATCCGCCACTTCTGCGGTGCGTCGTCCGCCGAGAGTACCGAGCGCACCGCATCCTCGGCGGCCTGCGCCCCCGCCTCACCCACTGCCAGCGTCAGGACGCTGGGCCCCGCACCGGAGACGGTACTGGCGAACCCCGCAGCCCGCAGTCCCCGCATCAGCGTCGCACTGGGGAGCATGGCGTGTGCGCGGTAGTCCTGGTGGAGGACGTCCTGGGTGGCGGGGAACAGCAGGGACGGGTCGGTACCGAGGGCATGGACCAGGAGAGCCGCGCGTCCGGCGTTGGCGGCGGCGCTGCCGTGAGCCACGGAGGGCGGAAGAAGTGCCCGGGCGCTCTCGGTGGACAGCTCGAGGTCCGGTACGGCCAGGACCGGCATGATGTCGGGGTGCACCTCGACGCGCGTGCTGTGGAAGGCCCGACCGCTCGCCCAGGAGATGGCGAGCGACCCGAGCAGTGCCGGAGCCACGTTGTCCGGGTGCCCCTCCAGGGATGCCGCCCACTGGAGGAGCTGCGCCTGGTCGAGCTCGGAACCGGCGGGCAGGAGGGCGTTCGCGGCAAGTACTCCGGCCACGATCGCGGCGGCCGAGGAGCCGAGTCCCCGCCCGTGCGGGATCACGTTCGTGGTGTCGAGCTCCAGGCCGGGAGCGCGGTGTCCGGCGCGGTGGAGGGTGCTGATCAGCGCCCTGGCCACGAGGTGCCGTTCATCGGTGGGAAGCCCCTCCGCGCCCTCGCCCGTGGCACGCACGAGCGTTCGTTCTGACTGACTGGTCCGGACCCGGACGGTGTCGTGCAGCGAGAGCGCGAGTCCGAGCGTGTCGAAGCCGGGGCCCAGATTGGCGCTCGTGGCGGGGACCGATACCTCGACCCGCTGCCCCGCTTCGACCGTCGGAAGGTCCAGCGCCGTCTCGGACGCCACGGCCACCTGTTCCACGCCGGCCATCTCAGTCCTCGAGTCCGAGCGCGGCCGCGACGCTCACCACGTCGAAGTCCACCTTCGTGGGTTCGACGTCGGAGCCGTCGGCGGTGCGCAGCGCCCACTGCGGATCCTTGAGGCCGTGTCCGGTGACGGTGATGACGATCGTCTTGCCGGAGGGGACGACACCCTCCGCGTGCTTCTTGATGAGACCGGCGACGCCGGCAGCGGAGGCCGGTTCGACGAAGACACCCTCACGGGCGGACAGCCACCGGTGCGCCTCGAGGATCTCCTCGTCCGTCACGGCCTCGATGAGACCGCCGGACTCATCGCGTGCGGCGACGGCGTAGTCCCACGACGCCGGGTTGCCGATCCGGATCGCGGTGGCGATGGTGTCCGGCTCCGTGATGGGGTGGCCCTTCACGAGCGGAGACGCGCCCTCGGCCTGGAATCCCCACATGATCGGTGTCCGGGTCGCGACGGCGGGGAGCTCGCCGGAGTGCATGGAGGCGTAGGGCGCCGCGTACTCCTTGTAGCCCTTCCAGTACGCGCTGATGTTGCCGGCGTTGCCCACGGGCATGAGGTGGTAGTCGGGCGCGTCACCGAGC
>JASLBS010000027.1 GCA_030146405.1 Arthrobacter sp. | reverse complement strand
GCTCGCCCAGCTGCACGCCTGCGAGCAGACGCTGCGCACCTGGCTGCAGGACGGCGCGTGAGCACCCGGCGCGAGCAACGACGCGGCCCGACGCTGCTGCGCGGCGACCAGGTCGAGGTGACCACGACCGACCAGCGACTGCTGGACTCGCGCGGGCCCAGCGACTGGGTGCACACCGACCCGTGGCGGGTGCTGCGCATCCATAGCGAGTTCGTGGAGGGCTTCGGTGCGCTCGCCGAGCTCGGCCCCGCGGTCGGCGTCTTCGGCTCCGCACGCACCCGCGTGGACGACCCCTACTACGCGGTCGGCGAGGAGGTCGGGCGCCGGCTCGTCGAGGCGGGGTTCGCGGTGATCACCGGCGGCGGCCCGGGCGCGATGGAGGCGGCCAACAAGGGCGCCTCGGAGGCCGGCGGCGTGTCGGTCGGGCTCGGCATCGAGCTGCCCTTCGAGTCCGGCCTCAACGAGTACGTCGACGTCGGGGTCAACTTCCGCTACTTCTTCGCCCGCAAGACCATGTTCGTGAAGTACGCCAGCGGGTTCGTGGTGCTGCCCGGTGGTTTCGGCACGCTCGACGAGCTGTTCGAGGCCATGACGCTCGTCCAGACCGGGAAGGTGACCTCCTTCCCGATCGTCCTCATCGGCGTCGAGTACTGGCGGCCGCTCATCGCCTGGATCGAGGGGACGCTGCTGGCCGAGGGCACGGTCTCCTCCCAGGACCTCGCCCTGCTGCAGCTCGTCGACACCGTCGAGGAAGCCGTGCAGATCGTGGTCTCGTCCGCAGGGCACCACGCGCGCCCCTGACCGCCCCCCACTGCGTCTCTGGCACCATTGCCGTGTGACTATCTTCCTGGTGATCCTCGCCATCCTGCTGCTGGGAGGTACCGCGCTCCTCGCCTCGGGGCGCCCGCTCCCGGCGGTCCTGCGCGCCGGTGCCCGGGCCGGGCACGAGGATCGCGACGGCACCGACGCGATGCCGGCGCGGAACGGGATGGGTCTGGTGGAGCCTGTGGCGGCGCTGCCTCCCGTCCTCCTCCCCGAGGCGCCCGGTGCGCGGGACGTCGACGCCGTGCGCTTCGGACTGGGACTCCGCGGTTACCGCATGGACCAGGTGGACGAGGTCCTGGACCGGTTGGCCGCCGCGATCGAGGAACGCGACGCCGTGATCCGCACGCTGCGCTCGCAGCTCGCCGAGCGCGGGGACGCAGGACGGTGAGCGGAGCGACGCCCGGCTCCGACGGGCGGCTGAGGTGCGGGTGGGCGGTCTCGAGCACCGAGTACGAGCGGTACCACGACGACGAGTGGGGAAGGCCCGTGCACGGCGATGCCGCACTCTTCGAACGCCTGAGCCTCGAGGCGTTCCAGTCCGGGCTGAGCTGGATCACGATCCTCCGCAAGCGGGAGGACTTCCGGTCGGCCTTCCGCGGATTCGACCCGGCAGCAGTGGCGGCGTTCGACGCCGACGACATCGAGCGGCTGATGGCCGACGCGGGGATCGTCCGCAACCGACGGAAGATCGAGGCCACCGTCGCGAATGCCCGGGCATTGCTCCACCTGCCCGAGGGCACCACACTGACCTCCCTGCTGGAGAGCCACCGACCGGCGCCCGGGGTGGTTCCTGTCAGCCTCTCCGACGTCCCCGCCATCACTCCGGAGAGCACGGCGCTGGCACGCGAGCTCCGGTCCTTCGGCTTCCGCTTCGTCGGGCCGACCACCGCCTACGCGATGCTCCAGGCCACCGGGTACGTGGACGATCATCTGCGGGACTGCTGGCGCCGAGGCGCCGGGCGGACCTCCACCGCGAAGGATCGACCCGCCCGACCGGGTCCTGCGTGAGGACAGCGGGCAGCAGCGCCCCTCCGACCCGCGCCATCCACTGGTCGTTGCAGGTACTGGCGCTGTTCACGGCCGGGCGGGTGGTCTCCACCCTGATCCTCCTCCTGGCCGCGAGCAGGCAGGGACACAGCCCGTGGTCCGGACCGGCACCCGGGTACGGGACCTTCATCAACTACTGGGACAGCGGCTGGTACGAGCGGATCTTCACCGAGGGGTATCCCACGGAGCTTCCGGTGGACGCCGACGGCACGGTGCTGCACAACCAGTGGGCCTTCCTGCCGCTCTATCCGGCCCTGGTGCGCCTGCTGCACGCCCTCACCGGACTCGGCTGGGGCGTACTCGCCCCCGCGGTCTCGCTCGTGGCCGCAGCAGGGGCCTTCCTCATGCTGTACCGGCTCTTCCGCTGTGCAGCCGACCACCGATCCTCGCTCGCCGGCGTCGCCGTCGTGTCCTTCGCTCCCGTATCGGCCGTCCTGCAGGTCCCCTACGCCGAGTCCCTGCACCTCCTGCTCCTCGTGACGGCGCTCTACCTGGTGGCGATGGGTCGGTACTACGCCGCCATGCCCGTGGTGCTCGCCATGTGCCTGGCGAGACCCGCCGGGGTGCCCTTCGCGATCATGGTGGGGATCCTCTTCCTCCGTGCGGTGTGGCAGGTCCGCAGGCAGGCACCAGGGGGTCACGGTGCGGAGCGTGCACGAGGGACGATCCTGCCGCTGTTCCTCCTCGGCGTGGTCTCCTCGATCGGTGCACTCGCATGGCCCGCCATCGCCTGGCTGGCCACCGGACGGCACGATGCCTACGTGGCCACCGAGACCGCCTGGCGTGGTGGGCCGCTGGTGCCCTTCGTACCCTGGTACCACGCTTCCGCGGCAGCCCTGGGACCGGTGGCCGCGGTCTTCGTGATCGCCGCGCTGCTCCTGGGCGCCCTCGGGCTCCTTCTCGTGCCGGAGGTTCGCTCGATCGGCCCGGTGATGGGGGCGTGGTGCGCCGGCTACCTGCTCTACCTGGCAGCCTTCTGGGATCCGCAGTCCAGCACGTGGCGGATCCTGCTGCCCCTCGTGCCGCTCGCGCTCGCGGCCGCGACCGTGCGCCTGGGCCGCACGCTCTGGGTCCTGATCCCGTTGTCCGTGGTGCTCCAGTTCGTCTGGGTGGACTGGCTGTGGGGCTGGACACCCACCACGCCGACGGGCGATTATCCGCCCTGAGTGTGACCCACGCCCCAGCCGAATTAGCAGGTGATCGACTTGTGCTGAATAATGGAGGCGTTGACGTGCGCCGTCGGGCCTGCTCGGTGGGCCCAGGGCGCTGCGCACCGCCTACTCCTGCGCGACCGCTTCCTGCGGTTGCGCCCTGTCGAAAGGGACACCCCCCATGGCTGCCATGAAACCGCGTACCGGCGATGGACCGATGGAAGTCACGAAGGAAGGGCGCAGCCTCATCATGCGGGTGCCGATCGACGGTGGTGGACGCCTCGTGGTCGAACTCAATGCGGAAGAAGCAGGCAAACTCAAGGATTGCCTGCTCACCGTCACCAACTAGGCCCGCTCACCGCTTCCAGGTGGCCGCGTGGTGGTCACGCCCGCTGCTTCACCGCCAGGAGCAATCCGGTACCGGTGGGCAGCAGGGCGGAGACCAGGGTCTCGTTCTCGCGGATCGTCCTGCCGATCTGGCGCAGCGTGTTCGTCGACTGCTCGCGTACTGCGGGCTCTGCGACCCGGTCCTGGTCGAGGGCGTCGTTGACGATCAGGATCCCACCGTCCTTGAGCAGACGCGTGGCCTGCTCCACGTACACGGGCAGGCCGGCCTTGTCGGCGTCGATGAACACGAGATCGTACGCGGAGTCGGTGAGCCGCGGAAGCACGTCCGCAGCCCGACCGGAGATGGTGCGTGTCCGGTTCGAGGGGATCCCGGCCTCCGCGTAGGCCTCACGGGCGGCGCGGAGGTGGTCCACGTCCGAGTCGATGGTGGTCAGCACGGCGTTGCGGCCGAGGCCGCGCAGGAGACATACTCCGGACACGCCGGCACCGGCACCCACTTCAACGGCGGTGGACGCTTTCGACGCTGCGGCGAGGACCGTGAGCGCAGCGCCGACGGCGGGTGTGACCGGAGCGACGCCGAGCTCGTGGGAGCGGTCGCGCGCCCTCAGCAGGGTGTCGTCCTCCGTGGGGAGGCCTTCCGTGTAGGACCAGCTGCTGTGTTTGTCGGCGGCCATGGACATCCGTTCTCTGGGTGGGTGCGAAGGGGGCAGGGCGTCTCAGGACGACCCCGGCCCAACACTACTGTGCGGGCGGCCTGCACTTCCATGCGACGGAGCCGCCGGAGGAGGCGGCCCCACCCGTCCCGGCCCCCGCGCAACGCCGTCCGCCTGCCAGCCACCTCCCAGCTTGGTACGAAATAATTCTTGCTCGGGACATCCGGAATGAGCGCAGCACCGAACCCCCGGTAGCGTCGTTGCAGCCCTGGCGGCTGACCCGATGGAAGCCGAACGGGTCCAGGGTGAGAAGGGGAACATGATGTCTAGCGTGAAGGCGGCCCAGAGTGCCGTGGACCCGGACCCGGAGCAGGATGTGGTCCTCGACGAGCACGGCAATCCGTGGGTCCCGCCGTCGTGGGAAGAGGTCGTCATCAACTACTCGCCGAAGGTCTATCGCCTCGCCTACCGCCTGACCGGCAACAAGTTCGATGCCGAGGACCTCACCCAGGAGGTCTTCGTACGGGTGTTCCGCTCACTGGCCAACTTCAAGCCCGGGACGCTGGACGGCTGGCTGCATCGCATCACCACCAACCTGTTCCTGGACCAGGCGCGGCGCCGCACGCGCATCCGGTTCGACGGCCTGACCGAGGAAGCGGAGAGCCGGCTGCCGAGCAAGCACCCCGGCCCGGAGCGCAGCTTCGAGTTCAACAACCTGGACATCGACGTGCAGTCCGCCCTGGAGGAGTTGCCGCCGGACTTCCGTGCCGCCGTGGTGCTGTGTGACCTCGAAGGGCTGGCGTACGACGAAGTGGCGAAGGTGCTGGGCGTGAAGCTGGGCACGGTGCGCTCACGGATCCACCGGGGAAGGACCATGCTGCGCGAGAAGCTCGCGCACCGTGACCCCCGGAAGTCGGGCGGGAACGGTGCGCCGCTGGGTATGCCCAGGATCGCCGGCCTGGGTTAGGTCCACGATGCTGCATTCCCATCGCTCCCTCCAGGACCTGGTGGACGGGGAGCTGTCCGACCGGCGGCGCGTGGCCGTGGAACGCCACGTTTCACGGTGCAGGTCCTGTGCTGCGATCCTCGAACACCTTCGAGGTTTGAAGAGCTCGCTCCTGGGTCTACGGAATCCCGAGCCCGATCCTGATCTGCAGCGCAGGCTGCTGGCACCTGGATTCGCCTCGACGATGGGTTCCCCGGCCGTTGCCCGGACCGGCTCCGAGCACGAACCCGACCGCCCGGTCCCCGGGGCGATGGTCCGCCACGGGTACGACCACGAGTCCCGTTCCGCGCCCGCTCGGCGGCGTCGTCGGGTGGTGGCCGCCGGCGGTACGGCCGTGGTCGCCACCGCCATCCTCGCAGGCGCCTATGTGGTGGGTGGTGAGCAGGCGGCCACCGCCGAAGAACTTCCCGGGGCCACTGCGCTGCGTGCCGGCTGGGACTCGGTAGCACCCCGGACGCCGGCCTACCTCGATGCCGAGCAGCTGGAGACCCTGCGCGCCGGAGGATGGTACTGCCCGGAACTCGAGTCGCTGGGTTTCAGCCTGAAGAGCGCCGAGGGGATCACCGTGGCGGGCAGGCCCACGCTCGAGCTGGTGCTCGAGAACGACGGTGACACCGTCACGGTGTACGAACAGCGCAAGGTCGGCGGGGACCGCGACCCTGGTGGCCCGTTGAGCCCTCTGATGGGTAACACGGTCGCCTCCGACGGCTTCGAGCACATCGGGGGTGCCGGTCGTGATGTGTGGGTGCGTGACGGTGAACCGTGGCAGGTGGTGCTCGATTCGCCGTCGGTCACCTACACCGTGGTGGCCGATCTACCGGCGGCAGCCATGCCGCAGACCCTGCGCCAGCTCGTGACCACCGAGCGTGCCCAGTTGTCCCTGGGGCCGGGGGAGAAGCAGGATTCCACGGTGGAACGCATCATCCGGGGACTCGCGACGATCACCACCCCGGGGAGTACCGGCCGATAGCCGGCGCCCGGATGACGTCGAGGTGAAGCGGGGGTGGACGGAGCGGGGCGGATGATCGTCCCGCAGGACCCGAGTGCATCCGCATCAGTTCAGGAGGGTAACCTTTTAGCGTGTTGGGAATCAACGGCTCGGAACTCGTGGTCCTCGCGATCATCGCGGTGGTGGTGCTCGGCCCCGAACGGCTGCCGGAGTACGCTGCCCAGCTCGCCCGGCTGGTCAAGGGCCTCCGACGCATGGCCACCGACGCCCGGGAGCAGCTCCGCGAGGAGGTCGGCCCGGAACTGGACGAGGTGGACTGGAGGAAGCTCGATCCTCGGCAGTACGACCCGCGTCGGATCATCAAGGACGCGTTGCTGGATGACATCGAGGACGTCTTCAAGCCCGTCAGCCCTGGTGCCCCGAAGTCCGTGACTGCCGCTGCGGTTCCCGCTACTGCGGCACTGACAGCAGCGGCTCGCCCGTCCCTCTCGGTGCCGATCGGCACGAGGCTGCAGCCGGGGCAGCCCGCCCCCTACGATCTCGAGGCGACCTGAGACCCGATCCCGGAACGGGACGGAACAGAAGAGGACCAGTCCCGATGGCAGCGCCGCAGCTTCCGCCGGCTGTCAGCGGGGACTGACCGGCAGCCTCAGGCCGTCGAGCCCCCGGGGGCGATGCGAGAGGGCGGAAGCGATGCCGGTCAACTCCATGGCGGCACGGGTGCGGCCGGACGCCCCGACGCCTCCCTGACCGGTCAGTACCAGCGGTACGCCCGAGTCCCCGCCCTCGCGCAGCGCCACGTCCAGGGGAATGCTCCCGAGGAGTGGTATGTCCGTGCCGAGCGTCGCCGAGAGCCTCTCCGCCACTGTGCTGCCGCCACCCGCGCCGAACAGCTCGAGCCGCTCGCCGTCGGGCAGTTCCAGCCAGGACATGTTCTCGATGACGCCCGCGACCTTCTGGCCGGTCTGCGCGGCCATGGCTCCGGCCCGCTCGGCGACATCGGCCGCCGCGCTCTGCGGAGTGGTCACGATCAGGAGCTCGGAGGCCGGAAGCAGCTGTGCCACCGAGATCGCGATGTCTCCTGTCCCGGGCGGCAGGTCGAGGAACAGGACGTCGAGATCCCCGAAGTAGACCTCGGTGAGGAACTGCTCGAGTGCCCGGTGCAGCATGGGTCCGCGCCAGGAGATGGGCTGGTTGCCCTCCACGAACATCCCGATCGAGATGACCTTCACTCCGTGGGCCACGGGTGGGAGGATCAGCTCGTCCACCCGGGTGGGTTGTCGGGTGATGCCCATCAGTGCGGGAACGGAGAACCCGTAGACGTCGGCGTCGACTATTCCTACCCTGAGGCCCTGCGCGGCCATGGCGACGGCGAGGTTGACCGTCACGCTGGACTTGCCCACTCCACCCTTGCCACTGGCCACGGCGTAGACCCGGGTGAGCGAGGACGGATCGTTGAACGGGATACCGCGCTGCCCGGCCTTGCCCTTGAGCCGCTCCTTCAGCGCGTCCCGCTGGGCCTGGTCCATGACTCCCAGCTCCACCTCGACGGCGTCCACGCCCTCCACGGCCTTCAGCGCCGCCTCGGTGTCTCCCGTGATGGTCTCCCGCAGCGGGCAGCCGGCGATCGTCAGGAGCACCCGCACCCGAGCGATCCGGTTCTCCACCGTGACGGTGTCCAGCATCCCGAGTTCGGTGATGGGGCGCCGTAGCTCGGGATCGATCACCGAGGCGAGGGCACCCCGGAGGACCTCCTCGGAGGGGGCGTACTCACTCACCGCGACGGTTTCCTCCCGCTGGCCTGCACCTTGGGGAGGGACACCGTGGCGTCGGAGGGCTTGCGCACCTTCCGCTTCTGCAGGGTGACCTCCTGCCCGTCCGAGGTCTCGAGCAGTTCCTCGAGCACCGAGCGGAGCTCGGAACGGACGTAGTCGCGCGTGGCGACCTCGCGGAGCGTGATCCGGAGGTCGGCGATCTCCCGGGTGAGGTATTCGGTGTCCGAGAGGTTCCGTTCGGCCCGCTGGCGATCCTCACGCATCGAGACACGGTCGCGGTCGTCCTGCCGGTTCTGGGCCAGCAGCAGCAGGGGAGCGGCATAGGAGGCCTGCAGGGACAGCATCAGGGTCAGCGCGGTGAAGCCGAGGGCGGCGCTGTCGAAGCGCACGTTCTCCGGGGCCACGGTGTTCCAGGTCAGCCACACCACGACGAAGACCGTCATGTAGAAGAGGAACTGCGGAGTGCCCATGAAGCGGGCGATGTTCTCCGTGCCACTGCCGAACCGGTCCGGGTTCGGCCGTAGGCGGGGGAGGAGCCGCTTCCTGGGCTCGCGCGGCGTATCGAGCCCACGGGAATTGGATCTGATCTTCTCAACCACGGCGGTCACCTCGTTTCGTTCCGGATGTATCGTCCTGGGCCCGCCAGTCGTCGGGCAACAGGTGGTCGAGGACGTCGTCGACGGTCACGGCGCCCACCAATCGGCCGTCGGTGTTCACAACCGGCAGGGAGTTCAGGTTGTAGGTGGCGAGGATCCTCGACACCTCGCTCACGTTCGCCTGGTCGCCCACGGCCTCGAGGTCCGCGTCGATGATGTTGCCGAGCGGCTCGGGCGGCGGGTAGCGCAGGAGCTGCTGGATGTGCACGACGCCGAGATAGCGTCCCGTGGGTGTCTCCAGCGGGGGGCGGCACACGAAGATGGACGAGGCGAGTGCCGGTGTCAGTTCCTCGCGCCGCACATGGGCGAGCGCCTCCGCGACCGTGGCCTCCGGCGGGAGGATGACCGGAACGGTCGTCATGAGCGAGCCGGCGGTGTCCTCCTCGTACTCGAGCAGGCGCCGCACGTCCTCGGCGTCGTCCGGCTCCATCAGCTGGAGCAGTTCCTCCTTCTGCGCTTCGGGCAGTTCGTTGAGGAGGTCGGCGGCGTCGTCAGGGTCCATCTCCTCGAGGACGTCCGCGGCGCGTTCCCGCGTGAGCGACGTGAGGATCTGCACCTGGTCGTCGTCGGGCAGTTCCTGCAGGACGTCGGCCAGGCGGTCGTCCTGGAGCTCACCGGCCACCTCGATGCGCCTCTTGTCGTTCATCTCGTGCAGGGCGTCGGCGAAGTCGGCGGCCTTCAGGTCGTCGTGCTGGGCGACGAACTGGGTGGCGCCCTGGGGTTCGTCGGTGGTGCCGTGGAAGGCATCGACCCAGTCGATGATGAGCCGCTCACCACCTCGCCGCAGTCCCCGCAGGGGCGAGGAGGACCCGCCCCTGCGGACGAACAGCTGGGAGACGTGCCAGTCGCCGGCGCGGTTCCGTTCCATGGCGATGTCCTCGACGACGGCGCTGCCGCTGCCGTCCCGCAGGGTGAGCCGCCGGTCGAAGAGTTCGGCGACCACGAGCATCTCGGCGCCCCGCTGTTCGAAGCGTCGCAGGTTCACGAGACCGGTGCAGATGATCTGCGAGGGATCCATCGAGGTGATGCGGGTCATCGGCACGAACACGCGCTTCTTCCCGGGCACCTCGACCACGAGGCCGACGACCTGCGGCACCTTGACGGGACCGCGGTCGAGGACGACGGCGTCCCGGAGGCGCCCGAGCCGGTCCCCGAGGGGATCGAAGACGTCGAGGCCCAGGAGGCGGGCCACGAAGACGCGGGTGGGGTTGGTAGTCACTGCTACAGGCTATCCGGCGGGGCGAGCAGGGCGCGCATCCACGGGCGGTCCACCCGTGGCGCGACGTTCCCATCGAGTCGGGGCGTGCGGAACAATGGGGCTATGTCGACACCATCACTCGGAACAACAGCCTCCCGCGATCAGGGCCGGGTCCTGCCCACCGGCGAGACCATCGGCCGGTACACCAGCTACCTCGACGCGCAGAAAGCGGTGGATTACCTCGCCGACAACCGGTTCGCCGTGCAGAAGGTGGCGATCATCGGGAGCGAGCTGAAGATGGTGGAGCGCGTGACGGGGCGGCTCAGCTATCCGCGCGTGGCCCTGGGGAGCGCCGCGACCGGTGCCTGGTTCGGCCTGTTCGTCGGACTGATCCTCAGTCTCTTCGGCGGCAGTGAGATGGTCAGCACCATCACGTCCTCGATCGCGCTGGGTGCCATCTTCTGGCTGCTCTTCGGCGTGATCACCTACGCTTTCCAGCGGGGCAAGCGGGACTTCACCTCCACCAGCCAGGTGATCGCTTCCAGCTACGACGTCATCGTGGATCCGGGCCTCGCGGCCGACGCACGTCGGATACTGCAGCAGCTGCCCATGAACGGCCAGGCGCAGCACCCCGGCGCCGCTGCGACCGGGTGGAATGCCGCTCCGGGGGCGACCGCCCAGCCTTCCACCCCCGAGCGGCCCGCCTCCTGGAACGATCCCTACGGCGCCCAGCAGCAGGGGCAGCAGCACGGGGAACAGCAGGGGCAACAGCCCACGCAGGAGCAGCCGGCCGCGCCGGATCAGCCCGGTACACCCGAGTCGCAGACGGCCGGGCCCGGCACCACGGGTCCTCGCCGTGGACAGTTCCCCGATCTGCCGGACGGCCGCCCGCAGTACGGCGTGCGCGTGGCGGAGCAGCCCTCCTCCGATCAGCAGGGGGTGGAGCACGGGAACGACGGCGATCCCGGCGCACAGGCCCCCGTCGGGTCGGTTGAGGGCCAGGGCACGCCCGACGGGCCGCACGGGTCCTCGTCCGCCGGACGTTCGCAGCAGTAGCCCGGCGAGGCCGCCCCGTGAGGACGAGTCGGCCGAGGACGCCTCCGGTCGTGACGCCTCCGGTAGTGGCCACCGAGGAGGGGTGCCGAGCGGGACGCCTTCGGTAGGGAAGACCGAGCAGGCCGTTCGACCAGGAACGACGAAGGCAGGGACCCGAGGGTCCCTGCCTTCGTCGTTCGGCTACGGGTGCGTCGGACAAGCACTGCGTACTCGACCGCTGTTTACTGGAACGCGGCGTTGCCTACTCGCCCGTGGTGCCCCAGATACCGGCGATCCAGTCCTCGACGTCGTCCGGGTTGCGGGGGAGCGACGCACTCAGGTTGACCGGACCGTCCGCGGTCATGAGGATGTCGTCCTCGATGCGTATGCCGATACCCCGGTACTCCTCGGGGACGGCGAGGTCCTCGGCCTTGAAGTACAGGCCCGGTTCGATGGTGAAGACCATCCCCTCGGTCAGCACGCCGTCGAGGTACAGATCGCGCTTGGCCTGTGCGCAGTCGTGGACGTCCATGCCGAGGTGGTGGCTGGTGCCGTGCGGCATCCAACGGCGGTGGTGCTGGCCCTCGTCGGAGAGCGCTTCGTCGAGTGACACCGGCAGGAGGCCCCACGTATCCAGGTTCTCCGCGAGGACCGTCACGGCGGCGAGGTGGATCTCCCGGAACTTCCGGCCGGGCTGGGCCGCGGCGAAGCCGGCGTCGGCGGCGTCGAGGACGGCCTGGTAGATCTTCCGCTGAATGTCCGTGTACTGGCCGTTGACCGGGAGGGTGCGGGTGATGTCCGCGGTGTAGAGGCTCTCCGCCTCCACGCCGGCGTCGAGCAGGAGGAGCTCTCCCGCCCGCAGCTCGCCGGTGTTGCGGATCCAGTGCAGCGTGGTGGCGTTGTTCCCCGCCGCGGCGATGGTGTCGTAGCCGAGATCGTTCCCCTCCTCGCGTGCCCGGGTGAAGAACGCGCCCTCCACCACGCGCTCGCCCCGCGGATGCGTGATGGCTCGGGGGAGTGTGCGTACCACCTCGTGGAAGCCGCTCACGGTCGCCGCGACGGCGACCTCCATCTGCTCGATCTCCCAGGCGTCCTTGATGAGGCGCAGCTCCGACAGGGCTTCGGCGAGCACGGCGTCGAGTGCATCCGCCTTCTCGAGGTCCACCCCGGTGTTGATGCGCGAGGTGTCCACCAGGGCGTCCGCGTTGAAGTCCACCTCGCGGAGCAGCCGGATGCTGATACCACCGATCGCGGGCACCCCCGCGTCCTTGGTGATCGCCACCTCCAGCTCCCCGAGGTCCGCCGTGTCCAGCGCGAGCTGCGCCCTGAGCTGGGCCATCGAGAGGCGCTGACCGATCCAGAACTCGCCGTAGCGGGCGTCGGCGTAGAACTCGGCGCTGTCACGTCCGGCGAGTTCGCGGAAGTACAGGGTGGCGCGGTGGTGGCCGCCGTCGTCGCCCGTCCCGGGATCCACGGGTTCGAACACGAGGACGGCTTCGGGTTCGTGGTCGAGCCCCAGACCGGTCAGGTGGGCGAAGCCGGAGTGGGGGCGGTAGCGGTAGTCGGTGTCGTTGGAGCGGACCTTGAACGGGCCCGCCGGGATGACGAGGCGTTCGCCGGGGAAGCGCTCCGAGACAGCACGACGACGCCGGGCCGCGTGGGCGGCCACCGGCGACTCGGCGGGGAGTTCGGTGGACGACGCCGCCCACCCACGTGCCATGAACGCCCTGAACGCGTCCGAGTCGGGCCGCTGGGAGCGGTTCGCGTTGCGGGCGGAGAGCGGCTGGCCCTCCGGCGCGTCGGTGGGGAACAGGTTCTCGGGGGCGGTGTCGTCAGTGCTCACCGTGCCATCGTCTCACCGTGGGCCCGCACGGGAAAGTTCCGCCGGCACAGCCCGAGGTCCCGGTGCCCGTGTGCGGCGTCGGGCGGCGTCACCGGCCGCGCGTAGATTGGACCCGATGAGAATAGACCTGCACACGCACTCCAACGTCTCGGACGGCACCGAGGACCCCGACGTCCTGATCGCGTCCGCCGCCGCTGCAGGCCTCGACGCCGTCGCCCTCACCGATCACGACTCGACGGCCGGCTGGGACAGGGCCCGCGCCGCGGCCGCCGTGCACGGGATCGGGTTCATCCCCGGTATGGAGGTCTCGTGCCGCACGGACACCGGCATCAGCGTGCACGTGCTGTCCTACCTGCACGATCCGCTGCACGCAGGACTGTGCGAGGAGATCGCGAAGTCGCGCACAGCACGGCTGACCCGGGCACGCCGCATGGTCGAGCTCATGTCCGAGGACTTCCCCATCAGCTGGGACCTGGTGCAGGAGCACGTGACGGAGGGCGCGACGGTAGGGCGTCCGCACATCGCCGACGCGCTGATCACCCTCGGTGTCGTGACCACGCGGTCGGAGGCGTTCGAGCGCGTGCTGACCGCGCGCTCGCCGTACTGGGTCAGTCACTACGCGCCGCACCCGGCCCACGCCGTCGGCCTGATCCGCGAGGCCGGGGGAGTCCCGGTCTTCGCCCACCCGTCCGCGTTCAACCGCGGGGCAGTGGTGGGAGGTGCCGTGATCGACGAGATGATCGACGCCGGACTACTGGGACTCGAAGTGGAGCACCGGGACAATCCGGAGCACGCGCGCGGAGAGCTGCGGCGGATCGCGCGGGACCACGGGCTCCTCGTCACCGGATCGAGCGACTACCACGGCAGCGGGAAACCGAACCTGCTCGGTGAGAACGTCACGAGCAGCGAGACCCTCGAGGTCATCAAGGGTCTCGCGACGGGCACCGCGGCAAGCTAGACCCGCCCGGCGCTCCCTGAACCCGCTAGGTCCAGGGAGCGAGGCGGGCCTGCATGACCTCGATGGCCTGGGGGTTCCGGTCGACGCAGACGAAGCGACGGCCGAGCTTCCCGGCGACTGCCCCGAGCGTGCCGGACCCTGCGAAGAAGTCCAGCACCCAGTCACCCTCACGGCTGCTCGCCGCGACGGCGCGCCGCAGCAGGCCCTCGGGTTTCTGCGTGGGGTAGCCCGTCTTCTCCCGACCCGTCGGGGACACGATGGTGTGCCACCAGACGTCGGTGGGGAGCTTGCCCAGTGCCGCCTTCTCGGCGGTCACCAGTCCGGGCGCCATGTAGGGTTCCCGGTCCACCTCGTCGCTGTTGAAGTAGTAGCCGGACGGGTTCTTCACGTACACGAGGATGTTGTCGTGCTTGGCGGGCCACTTGCGCTTGGCCCGGGCGCCGTAGTCGTAGGCCCAGATGATCTCGTTCAGGAAGCAGTCGCGCCCGAACAGGGCGTCGAGCATCACCTTCGCGTAGTGCACCTCGCGGTAGTCCAGGTGCAGGTAGAGCGTCCCGTCGTCGGCCAGGAGGCGCCAGGCCTCCGCGAGCCGTGGCGCCAGGAAGTCCCAGTAGTCCTCGAAGGCGTCGTCGTAGCTGGCGAGCATGCCCTTGACGGTCGAGTAGGACAGGCCCTTGAAGCCCACGCGGTCTCCCGTGCCCTCCGCGGCCCGCACCATCGTGGTCTGCTGCCGGCGCTGCACGCGCCCCGTGTTGAACGGCGGATCCACGTAGACCATGGTGAAGCAGGCGTCCGGAAGGCTGGGCAGGTACTCGGCGTTCTCGGCGTGCACCACGAGGTTGGCACCGTCCGCGCTCCAGCTCGGAGGCGCGGACGGTGCAGGAAGTTCGGACACCGAGGTCTAGTCCTCGGAACCGCCGGCAGGTTCGGCCACGACCTCGCCGTTGCGACGCCGGGTACGGCTGCGTCGGGGACGGTCGGTCGCAGGGGTCTCGGTATCGCTGCCGGAGCGGCGCCGCCGCCCGGAACCCTCGGCCGCGTCGCCCGTAACACTCGCAGTCGCAGTCGCAGTCGCTGGGGCCTCGGTCTCGGTGCGACGGTTGCCACCGCGTCCGCGGCCCCGGGAGCTCC
The DNA here is from genome assembly GCA_030146405.1 of Arthrobacter sp. GTDB lineage: Bacteria > Actinomycetota > Actinomycetes > Actinomycetales > Micrococcaceae > Arthrobacter_D. Next base: position 1,058 of record JASLBS010000027.1, on the reverse strand, counting down.
GCGAACCCTCGGCGGAGTCCGACCCGGACGCGGATCCGGACCCTGATGCTGCTTCGCCGTCGCGGCGCTGACCGCCGCGACCGCCCGAACGTCCCCGACCTCCGTCGGTGCGGGGTGCGTCGGTGCGGGGGCTCGCGCCACGTTTGCCGGTCTCTCCGAGGTCCTCGAGCGTCTCGGCGTTGATGCCCGCGAGCTTGCGGTCCTTGCGGGGCAGGCGCCCCTTGGTGCCCTCGGGGATGTCGAGGTCCGTGTAGAGGTGCGGTGAGGACGAGTAGGTCTCGACGGGCTCGGGCGTGTCGAGGCCGAGGGCCTTGTTGATCAGGCCCCAGCGAGGGACGTCGTCCCAGTCCACGAACGTGACCGCGGTGCCCTTCTTGCCGGCGCGGCCCGTGCGGCCCACGCGGTGCAGGTAGGCCTTCTCGTCCTCGGGGCACTGGTAGTTGATGACGTGCGTGATGTCCTCGACGTCGATGCCGCGTGCTGCGACCTCGGTGGCGACGAGGACGTCGATCTTGTCGCCGCGGAAGGCCCGCAGTGCCTGCTCGCGGGCGCCCTGACCCAGGTCGCCGTGGATGGCTCCGGCGGCGAAGCCGCGGTCGATCAGTTCCTCGGAGAGCTTCGCCGCGGTGCGCTTGGTCTTGCAGAAGATGATGGCCCGGCCACGGCCGCGGGACTGGAGGATGCGCGCCACGACCTCGGCCTTGTCCAGGTTGTGCGCCCGGTAGATGACCTGGCGGATGTCCTTCTTGGTGATGCCCTCGTCCTCGGGGTCAGCCGCACGGATGTGGGTGGGCTGCGTCATGTAGCGGCGCGCCATCGCGATGACGGGACCCGGCATGGTGGCCGAGAAGAGAAGTGTCTTGCGTACCGGGGGTGTCGCCGCGATCAGGGTCTCGACGTCCGGCAGGAAACCGAGGTCCAGCATCTCGTCGGCCTCGTCCAGCACCACGGTCTTCACGTTCTTGAGCACCAGCAGCTTCTGCTTGTAGAGGTCGATCAGACGGCCGGGGGTGCCGACGACGATCTCCACGCCCTTCTTGATCGCCTCGATCTGGGGC
>JASLBS010000026.1 GCA_030146405.1 Arthrobacter sp. | reverse complement strand
CCAGGAGTAACCGGTGGATTCCAACGACGTCCAGTCAGATCTCAAGCACGTCCTGTACACCAAGGAAGAGATCCAGCAGCGGATCAACGAGTTGGCGCGACAGATCGACGCCGACTACGAGGGCAAGGACATCCTCCTCGTCGGAGTCCTCAAGGGTGCGGTGATGGTCATGGCGGACCTCGCCCGTGCGCTCCACTCCCACATCACCATGGACTGGATGGCGGTCTCCTCCTACGGCTCCGGCACGCAGTCCTCGGGCGTGGTGCGGATCCTCAAGGACCTGGAGACCGATCTCATGGGCAAGCACGTGCTGATCGCCGAGGACATCATCGACTCCGGCCTCACGCTTTCCTGGCTCAAGGCGAACCTCCTCTCGCGCGGCCCCGCCTCCGTGGAGATCTGCACCCTCCTGCGGAAGCCGGACGCCGCGAAGGTGGAGATCGACGTCAAATACGTGGGTTATGACATCCCCAGCGAATTCGTGGTGGGATACGGCCTCGATTTCGCCGAGAAGTACCGCAACCTCGATTTCATCGGCACCCTCGCACCCCACGTGTACGAATAGGCTCGTTCCTCTCCGCATACGGCCAGTACGCCAACAGGGAACTATTGGCATTATTGGCACGTGGTGAATCCCAGACGGTGTATATGTTGAGATGCTTCGAGGGCATCCACACAGCAGTGCGCCCCATATTCAACGTGCATCAGCAGGAGGGACAGGGCTTGCTGCCCTGAAACGTATGAAATTCAAGAACCTCTTCAAGGGCCCCATTTTCTGGATAGCCCTGGCCGTTGTCGCACTCCTGCTGATCCTCCCCAATCTGTTCGGCTCGGGCAGCACCCGGATCGATACCGACGAAGGGCTCCAGCTCCTCGAGGACAACCAGGTCACGCAGGCCCAGATCCACGACGGCGAGCAGCGGGTGGACCTCACGCTGCGCGACGACTACGAGGACATGGGCACGAGCGTGCAGTTCTTCTACAGCGTGGCGCGCGCCGAGGACGTCGTCGCGGCCATCAACGCGTCGGACACCGAGGGCTTCACGGACCAGCCCGCCGAGAGCAACTGGTTCCTGAGCCTCGCAGGCCTGATCTTCCCCATCCTGATCCTGGGTGTGATCTTCTGGTTCCTGCTCACCCGCATGCAGGGCGGCGGCTCGAAGGTGATGCAGTTCGGCAAGTCCAAGGCCAAGCTGATCTCCAAGGACATGCCGCAGGTGACGTTCGACGACGTCGCGGGTTCCGACGAGGCGGTGGAGGAACTCCTCGAGATCAAGGAGTTCCTGCAGGAACCGGCCAAGTTCCAGGCCCTCGGCGCGAAGATCCCCAAGGGTGTCCTGCTGTACGGGCCTCCCGGTACCGGGAAGACGCTCCTCGCCCGCGCCGTGGCCGGCGAGGCCGGCGTCCCCTTCTACTCCATCTCCGGGTCCGACTTCGTCGAGATGTTCGTGGGTGTGGGTGCGTCCCGTGTGCGTGACCTCTTCGAGCAGGCCAAGACCAACTCCCCGGCCATCATCTTCGTGGACGAGATCGACGCCGTGGGACGCCACCGCGGTGCGGGTGTGGGCGGCGGCAACGACGAGCGCGAGCAGACCCTGAACCAGCTGCTCGTCGAGATGGACGGCTTCGACTCCACCACGAACGTGATCCTCATCGCCGCGACCAACCGGCCGGACGTCCTGGACCCGGCACTGCTGCGCCCCGGCCGGTTCGACCGCCAGATCGGCGTGGAGGCCCCGGACATGAGGGGCCGCGAGCACGTCCTCACGGTGCACGCCAAGGGTAAGCCGATGGCGCCCGCGGTGGACCTCAAGGCGGTGGCGAAGAAGACCCCCGGCTTCACCGGCGCCGATCTCGCGAATGTGCTCAACGAGGCCGCGCTCCTCACGGCGCGCTCCAACGCACAGCTCATCGACGACCGCGCCCTCGACGAGGCGATCGACCGCGTGATCGCCGGACCGCAGAAGCGCAGCCGGATCATGAAGGAACTCGAGCGGAAGATCACCGCGTACCACGAGGGCGGACACGCCCTGGTGGCGGCGGCGCTCCGCAACACGGACCCCGTCACCAAGGTGACCATCCTGCCGCGTGGCCGTGCCCTCGGCTACACCATGGTGATGCCCAGCGAGGACAAGTACTCCGTGACCAGGAACGAGCTGCTCGATCAGCTCGCCTATGCCATGGGCGGCCGTGTCGCGGAGGAGATCGTCTTCCACGACCCGTCCACCGGTGCGTCGAACGATATCGAGAAGGCCACGGGCACCGCTCGCAAGATGGTGACCCAGTACGGCATGAGCGAGCGCGTGGGTGCCGTGAAGCTGGGACAGGGCGCCGGGGAGCCGTTCCTCGGCCGCGACATGGGCAGCGACCGCGACTACTCGGACCAAATCGCCCTCGTGGTGGACGAGGAGGTCCGCCGGCTCATCGACAACGCGCATGACGAGGCGTACCAGATCCTCACCGAGAACCGCGACGTGCTGGACCAGCTCGCACTCGAGTTGCTGGAGCGCGAGACGCTGAACCAGGCGGAGATCGCAGAGATCTTCTCCTCCGTCCGCAAGCGCCACCTGCGCGACGTCTGGCTGTCCAAGCAGACCCGCCCGGTCCACTCGCTCCCGCCGATCGTGTCCCGGAAGGAACGTGCCGAGGCGATCGAGAGCGGGCGGCCGGCTCCGGAGACGGTCGCGCCGCAGGACCAGATCGCCGAAGCGGACATCCCGAAGGACTTCGACGTGCGGGACACGGATCTTCCGTCGCCGGAGTCGGACGACGTGCCCAAGAACAGTTAGCCCCACCCACCACGCCGCTCGGGGCGTCGGGAACGGCCGAATGCCCGACGACGGAAGATGGGAGTCGACCCGTGACAGATTTCGATGACGAGGTGGTGGACGCCGCCCTGGCGGCAGCGGGATCACCCGTGGACCAGCCCCGGATCCAGCGCGCGGTCAGGGAGATCCTCGCGGCGATCGGCGAGGATCCCGATCGTGACGGTCTGGCGGACACGCCGCAGCGCGTCGCGAGGGCCTACGCGGAGATGTTCGCCGGTCTGCACCAGGACGCCGGTGATGTGCTGTCCACGTCCTTCGACCTGAACCACCAGGAACTGGTGCTGGTCAAGGACATACCCTTCTACTCGACGTGCGAGCACCACCTGGTGCCCTTCCACGGGTCCGCCCACCTCGGGTACATCCCCTCGGACGAGGGCCGTGTGACGGGGCTGAGCAAACTCGCCCGGTTGGTGGAGGTGTTCGCGCGGCGTCCCCAGGTGCAGGAGCGGCTCACCACGCAGCTCGTGGATGCGATGATGGAACATCTGTCGCCCAAGGGCGCGATCGTGGTCATCGAGTGCGAGCACCTGTGCATGTCGATGCGCGGGGTGCGGAAGCCCGGTGCCAGAACCGTCACGTCCGCGGTGCGCGGCCAGATCCGTGAAACGGCAACGCGTGCCGAGGCGATGAGCCTCATACTCGGAAGGTAGGACCCACCCATGGATTCACTCGCCGCAGCGCCCGGAACCGGTCCGGCCACGTCGCCGTTACCCGTCATCCGGCCCGTCCGCGTCGCCAAGACCGTGGCCGACCTCCCCACCGACCGCGCCGTCGTGATGGGGATCCTCAACGTCACCCCGGACTCGTTCAGCGACGGCGGCAAGTACTCAGCCATGGACGAGGCGATCGGCCACGGACTGCGGATGCACTACGCCGGTGCGGACATCATCGACGTCGGCGGGGAGTCCACGCGGCCCAATGCCCGGCAGGTGCCTGTGGAGGAGGAGCTGAAGCGCGTCCTCCCGGTGGTGAAGGCCCTCGTCTCGGCGGGCGCGCTGGTGAGCATCGACACCATGCACGCAGAGACCGCGCGCCAGGCGCTCGACGCCGGTGCGGCGATCATCAATGACATCTCCGGAGTGGAGCACGACCCCGCGATGCCCTCCCTCGTGGCCGAGCGGAAGGTGCCCTACATCCTGACGCACCGCCGCGGTACGGCGGAGACGATGGACGGCCTCGCGACCTACGACGACGTGGTGGCAGAGGTGGTGGCCGAGCTCACCGAGCTCCGCGACTCGTTCGTCTCGGCGGGCGTGTCCGCGGAGCAGATCATCCTCGATCCCGGGTTGGGCTTCGCCAAGACGGACGAGCACAACTGGGCGATCATCCGGGGACTCGACGCCTTCACCGGACTCGGGCACCGGGTGGTGGTGGGTGCGTCCCGCAAGCGGTTCCTCGGGACGCTCCTGACCTCGGCCGGAAAGGCCGCGGCGCCCGCCGAGCGTGACCACGGGTCCCTCGCCGTCGCGACGCTCGCTGCCGCCGGCGGTGCCTGGGGAGTGCGCGTGCACGACGCCGCCGCCACCGTCGACGCCGTCAAGGTGGCGGCAGCCGGACAGCGGCGGTGACCACCTCGCCCCCCACCGCCCGCCGCGGCTCCCCGTCCGGTGATCTGGACACGGTCGAACTCAGCGGCATCACGGCCACGGGGCACCACGGCGTGTTCGAGCACGAGCGCCGGGACGGTCAACCCTTCGTGGTCGACCTCGTGCTCCACCTCGACCTGCAGCCCGCCGGGACCAGCGACGACCTGGCTCGGACGGCGCACTACGGGGAGGTGGCCGAGCTGGTCCACGGGATCATCGCCGGCACCCCCTTCGATCTCGTCGAAGCCCTCGCGGAGACCATCGCGGCAGCGGTGCTGGAGACCTTCGCGGTCCTGGCGGTGGACGTGACGGTCCACAAGCCGAAGGCTCCCATCTCCGTGCCGTTCGGGGACGTCTCCGTGACGCTGCGGAGGAGCCGCGCATGAGCACCACCGTGCGGGCCGTCCTGGCCCTCGGCAGCAACCTCGGCACCAGCAGGGACACGCTCGTCCTCGCCGTGGCGGACCTCGTGGACACCGACGACGTCCGCCTGCACGCGGTCTCCCCCGTGGTCCTGACCAAGCCGGTGGGTGGCCCGGAGCAGCCTGACTACCTGAACATGGTCATCGAGGTGGAAACGGACCGGGGCCCCTACGAGCTCCTCGCCCACTGCCAGGCCGTGGAGGCCAGGCACCACCGCGAGCGCACCGAGCGCTGGGGCCCACGCACCCTCGACGTGGACATCATCACCTACGGGGACTGGTCCTCGGACGACGACGTCCTGACCGTCCCCCATCCGCGCGCAGCTTCACGCGCCTTCGTGCTGCAGCCGTGGGCGTGGATGGATGCCGGGGCACGACTGAACGGGCGGCTGGTCTCCGAACTGGCCGCCGAGGCCGAGGACATCACGGGCCTCACGCCCTTCGAGGGAGTGTAGGCAGCCATGACCGCCCTTCGATTCCGTTGGCTGGCAGCCGTGGGCCTGCTCGCCGGGATCGCGGGCTGGCTGGTGAACTGGGCCGCGACCCGCAGCGGGTACGGCACGCCGGCCCTGCCGTTGACGTCCCTGGCCACCACGGCGCTGATCCTCGGGATCACCCTGTTCTTCGGCCGTCGCGTGCTGCGGTGGCGCAACGGCAGGCGCGACCGGGCGCTCGACCCGATCCTCGCCACCCGAACGCTCGTCCTGGCGCAGGCCTGCGCCTACGCGGGCGCGCTGAGCCTCGGCTGGCACGCCGGGATCTTCGTCGATCAGGCCATGCTGCTCCCGGTGCGCACCACCATCGCCCCGGTGTGGGGATCCGTTGCCCTCATGTCGGGCGGAATCCTGATGATTATGGTGGGATTGGTTGTCGAGAACTTCTGCAGGCTTCCGCCCGAGGACGACGGCCCGGGCAGCCCGGGCACCAGCGAGGGGGAATATGCATAGGGAACCGATCGATCCGTCCGGACTCGAATGGTCCCGGGTGTCACCGAAGTACCTGAGGGTGCGGGTTCTCGGCTGGCTCGTGGGGTCCCTGATCTGGCTCGTTCTCGTGAGCGTGCCCCTGGTGCTCCGCCTGACCGGGGTGTGGAGCTCCTTCCCGGCCTACTGGGTGGCGTGGGCGCTGCCCGCCGTCGTGCTGGTCTCGGTGATCTGGCGGGGTGTCCTGCTCCCGCGCCAGGTGGCGGCCATCGGCTACGCGGAGCGCGACGACGATCTCCTGGTCCGCCAGGGCGTCTTCTTCCAGCGCACGCTGGTGGTGCCCTACGGGCGGATGCAGTACGTGGACGTGGCCGTCGGTCCCCTCGAACGGGCGTTCGGTATCTGCACACTGAAGCTGCACACCGCCTCCCCTGCCACGGACGCGACCATCCCAGGCCTGCCCACCGTGGAGGGTTCACGTCTGCGCGAGCAGCTCTCCGCGCGGGGAGAAGCCAGGCTGGCCGGGCTATGACGGCCGGGCAGGAACCCGACGGCTCCGGTGCGGCCCCCGGCGGTACGGCACTGAGCGGCGAGGGTGTGCCCGCTACCGAACCTCCGATCATGCCCGGCGACGAGTGGCGACGCGTCCACTTCATCTCACCCCTGGTCCGCGGCTGGATCGCGCTCGTGGCCATCATCTTCTTCCTCAGCCGCGACTGGGCGGAGGGTCTCTTCGGGAGCGGGACGAGGGGCCGGAGCCCCATCCCGGAGGGCATGAACGTGCTCCTCGCCCTGGGGATCCTCCTGGGCGTGGTCCTGCTGATCGCGAGTGCGTTCTTCGTCTCCTGGTACTTCACGCGCTACCAGGTGACCGCCGAGTACGTCCGGGTCCACTCGGGCGTCCTGTTCCGGCAGCAGCGGCAGGCACGCCTGGACCGGGTCCAGGCCATCGACATCATCCAGCCCTTCCTCGCGCGGATCTTCGGTCTCGCCGAGCTGAAGTTCGAGGTGGCGGACGCCGGGGAATCGGCCGTCCGGCTCGCATTCCTCCGGCTCGGTCAGGCGAAGAAGCTGCGTGCCACCATCCTCGCCCGCGCGGCAGGAGTGGTGGCGGACCCCGAGCACCCGGACGAGGTCATGGAGGCCCCCGAGCGGGAGGTGGTGGTGGTACCGCCCGGGCGGGTGATCGGAGCCGCGGTCCTGTCCGGCACCACCCTCGCCCTGGTGCTGGCGGTCGCCGGCATCGTGGCGCTCAGCATCGGCTTCGAGACGCCGATCATCGCGACGTCCTTCATCCCGATCGGGATCGGCGTCATCGGCGCCTACTGGTCCGCGTTGAACACCGGCTACAACTTCCGCGCCGCCACTTCCCCCGACGGCATCCGCATGCGCTACGGACTGCTGGACACGCGGGCGCAGACGGTCCCACCCGGACGCGTCCAGGCGCTCGGGATCATCCAGTCCCCCCTGTGGCGGCTCAAGGGCTGGTACCGCGTCACGGTCAACGTGGCCGGGTACGGTGTCTCCGCCTCCACCGAGGGCCAGGCCCGGGCCACCCTGTTACCGGTGGGCACACGCGAGGAAGTACTGCAGATCCTGGCCCTCGTGCTGCCCGATCCCGGGACCGAGCGTCCGGTCGAGGTCTTCTTCGCGGGTATGGACAGCCGGGGTGATGCCGAGGGTTTCACCACCACCCCGCGCCGTGCACGCTGGCTCGCCCCCCTCGCCTGGCGACGCAACGGCTTCGCCGTGACCGGCACGGCCCTGCTCATGCGCTCCGGTGTGCTGTGGCGTCAGCTCGTCGTCGTCCCGCACGAACGCACGCAGTCACTCTCCCTGCACCAGGGGCCGCTCGATCGCCGCTTCCGGCTGGCCGGGCTGCAGCTCCAGACGACGCCCGGTCCGGTCACCCCCCGCGTTCCGCTCGTGGACTCCGACGTGGCCTGGGAGCTGTTCCACGGACAGGCGGACCGAGCCGCGGAGGCGCGGCGTCGCAGTGGGCCCGAACAGTGGATGAAGCCCGTCCGTGTGGCGGAGGACGTGCAGGAGGTCGACGGCACCTCGACCGGCTTCCTGCCCGCGCGTGAGGGCGCCGCTTCACAGCAGGGCGCCATGTCGCAGGAGATATTGCCCGCTCAGGAGGGGGCGCCCGTGCACGACGGGATGATCATCGATCCGACGGTGCCGAGCCTGACGACGCCGAGCCGGGGGATACCGGAAGAGGACATGTCGGAACTGGACATGTCGGAACGGCAGCACCCGGGATCCGGCCGGGACCCGTCCGGTGAGGACCGGATCCCGACAGCCCCGTCCGTCGATGACGCGGGGACCCCGGACCCGCAGAACGGATCCTCCGCCGCCCCTGCAGTCCGGGAAGTCATGCCGGAGGTACCGCGGTACGAGTCCGCGACACCTCCGGAGAACGAGGAGCCCACCCGTGAACAGCGCTGACGCGTCGCGCCGGCCGGGCCGTCTCGGCATCGGGATCATCGGCGCGGGGAAGGTGGGTTCGGTCCTCGGAGCCGCGCTGAGATCCGCGGGGCACGCCGTGGTGGGCGTCTCCGCGGTGTCCGCGGCCAGCCGGGAACGTGCGGAGAACCTGCTGCCCGGCGTGCCCGTCCTCGAGATCCCCCAGATCATCGAGCGGGCCGAGCTGGTGCTCCTGGCCGTCCCGGACGACGCCCTGCCCGGGCTCGTCGAGGGGTTGGCCCGCCTCGGGGCGTGGCAGGCCGGGCAGCTCGTGGTGCACACCTCCGGGCGTTACGGCACCGATGTGCTCCAACCGGCCCGTGCGGCAGGGGCCATCCCGCTGGCGATCCACCCCGCCATGACCTTCACGGGCCTGAGCCTGGACCTGGGCCGGCTCCCCGACAGCATGTTCGGGATCACGGCACCCGCCGCCGTGCTGCCGATCGCCCAGGCGCTCGTCGTCGAGATGGGTGCCGAACCCGCGGTCATCGAGGAGGAGTCCAGGGCGCTCTACCACGCGGCCCTCGCCCACGCCTCGAACCACCTCGTCACCATCGCAGCCCAGTCCGCGCAGCTACTCGCGGACCTCGGTGTGCAGCACGGGGACCGGATGCTCGGACCGCTGATGAAGGCCTCGCTCGAGAACGCGCTCTCCGCAGGCGAATCCGCGCTCACAGGTCCGGTGGCACGGGGTGACGTCGGCACGGTCCGGGCGCACCGTACTGCGCTGGACGCCCACGACGCGCCGGATACCCGGCAGGCCTACCTCGGCATGGCCCGCGCCACGGCGCTGCGGGCGCTGGAGCGCGGCGTCCTGTCACCGGCGCAGGGGGAAGCGATCCTCGCGGTGCTCGCGGACGTACCCGAGGACGGCCGTTCGCCCGGTGATTCCGTGCCCTGACTCCTCCCGCACCCCCGAGAAGCGTGCTCCGCGCCGTCGGGATGCGCCCCCAGCCCCTTCCAGAAGGACCACCCCGTGACCCCCACCGGCACTTCCGCCCCTCCGATCCCTCTCGTCGTCTCCACCGCCGCCGAACTCCGTGCCGCCACGTCCTCGCTGCTCGGGCGCGCGGCGTCCCGGCGGACGGCTCCGGGTGCACCGCCGTCGCTCGGACTCGTTCCCACGATGGGCGGCCTGCACGAGGGCCACGCGGCGCTGGCGCGCACCGCGCACGCACAGAACACCGTCGTCGTCACTTCGATCTTCGTGAACCCGCTCCAGTTCGGCGATCGGGCGGACCTCGAGCGTTATCCACGGACACTCGACGCAGATCTCCGCCTGCTCGCCGGCTGCGGCGTGGACGTGGTGTTCGCGCCGTCCGTGGAGGACATGTACCCGGGAGGGGACCCGCTGGTGCGCATCAGTGCCGGCCGGATGGGTGAGGTGCTGGAGGGAGCATCGCGTCCGGGGCACTTCGACGGCATGCTGACGGTCGTGGCCAAGCTCCTCAACCTCGGACTGCCCGGCGTCACCGCGGAGTACCGGGCGTACTTCGGGGAGAAGGACGCCCAGCAACTCGCGCTCATCCGCCGCATGGTGCTGGACCTCGACATCCCGGTCCGGATCGAGGGCGTCCCGACCGTCCGCGACGCCGACGGGCTGGCGCTCTCCAGCCGCAACCGTTTCATCCGCCCCGAGGAGCGGCGGGCGGCCCTGGTGCTGTCCAGGGTGCTGCGTGAGTTGCGCGGGCGCGCCGCGCGGGGCGAGCCCCTGGACCTCGCTGCCGCCCGCGCCGAGGTGGCGGGCGAGGAGCGCGTGGACCTGGACTACCTCGACGTCGTCGACCCCTCCTCGTTCACCCCGGTACGCAGCGGTGCGGAGGGCGACGAGCGCTACGACGGCGCGGTACGGGCGCTCGCCGTGATCGCCGCACGGGTGGGAGCTGTCCGTCTGATCGACAACACCCTCCTGCCCGCTGTGGGCTGACGCACACCGGGAGGCCGGGCACATCGCGCGTCCAGCGGGGAGCCGTAAACTTGTCTTCCGTGACCCACGACGAAACCCCTCCCGCCGACGACCTCAACGAGCAGATGCGCTTTCGCCTGCAGAAGCGTGCCGCCCTGCTCGACGCCGGGACGGAGCCGTACCCGGTTCGGCCCGAACGCACGCACTCGCTCGCCGCGGTCCGCGAGCAGTTCGCCTCCCTCGAGACCGGGGAGTCGAGCGGCCGGCAGGTCGCCGTCGTCGGGAGGGTGGTGTTCATCCGCAACTCGGGGAAGCTGTGCTTCGCCACGCTGCAGGAGGGGGACGGCACCCGGCTCCAGATCATGCTCAGCCTCGCGGAGATCGGACCGGACCGCCTCGCCGACTGGAAGTCCCTCGTGGACCTCGGCGACCACGTCCAGGTGCACGGCGAAGTGATCAGTTCGCGTCGTGGCGAGCTCTCCGTGATGGCCGATGCGTGGACCATGGCGTCCAAGGCCCTCCGCCCCCTGCCCACCCTGCACGCCGGCGTCAACGAGGAAACCCGTGTCCGCCAGCGCTACGTGGACCTGATGGTGCGCGAGGAGGCCCGCCAGATGGTGCGGACCCGCGCGAAGATCACGCGTACGCTCCGCGAGACCCTCAACGAGCGCGACTACATCGAGGTGGAGACCCCGATCCTCCAGCTGGTCCACGGCGGGGCCACTGCGCGTCCGTTCGAGACCCACCTGAACGCGTTCGACCAGAAGATGACACTGCGGATCGCCCTGGAGCTGTACCTGAAGCGCGCCGTGGTGGGTGGCATCGACCGCGTCTACGAGATCGGCCGGATCTTCCGCAACGAGGGTGTGGACTCCACCCACAGCCCCGAATTCACCATGCTCGAGAGCTACGAGGCGTACGCGGACCAGTTCGTCATGGCGGAGCGCATGAAGGAGATGATCCTGGCCTGCGCCGACGCCGTGGGGTCGCGGACCATCGAGACCGCCCGGGGCGTCATCGACCTCGACGGCGAGTGGGCGTGGCTCGGCGTGTACCCCGGGTTGTCCGCAGCCGTGGGGCAGGACGTCACGCCGGACACCGGTCCCGAAGAGTTGAGGATGCTGGCCGAACAGCACGGGGTGTCCCTCGATCCCGGCTGGGGGGTGGAGAAGGCGGTGCTCGAACTCTTCTCGGAGATCGTGGAGCCCACACTGATCCAGCCCACCTTCGTCTACGACTACCCGCCCTCCGCGCAGCCACTGGCCCGCCCGCACCGGGACGATCCACGCCTCATCGAGGCCTGGGACCTCATCATCGGAGGAATGGAGCGCGGCACGGCCTTCTCCGAGCTGATCGATCCCGTGGTGCAGCGCGAGCGCCTGACGGAACAGTCACGCCAGGCGGCCGCCGGCGATGACGAAGCGATGCAACTGGACGAGGATTTCCTCCGTGCGCTCGAGTACGGCGCGCCGCCGATGGGCGGAATCGGCCTCGGCATCGATCGCCTCGTGATGCTTTTCACGAACGCGGGAATCAGGGAGTCCATCCTGTTCCCCATTCTCAAGCCCGAGGGAGGGCAGTAAAGATGGAATATCTGGCCGTGCTCCTACCATCAGCCTGCTTGGCAGTGCTTTTCTACTTCGTGATCAGGACCATATTCAACGCGGATCGATCCGAGCGCGAGGCCATGGCTGATGCTGAACGACAGCAGGACGAAGCCGACGCCCGCGCCCTGGAATCGGCCGGGGAAAAGAAAGCCGATACCGAAATCGATCCCCGCTAGAGCTGTTCTTTATGAACTCGAATGAATGCTGGCCCATACTCGTCGTGGGGGTAGGAATATCGAGAAACTCAATAGGAGAGCATTGTGGCGCAGAAGGTAAAGATCATTCTCATCGATGACATCGACGGCGTCGGCTATGAAATAGATCTCTCGGAGGCGCACGCTTCCGAACTGCCTTCGGCACTGGCAGATCACGTCGGAGCGGCACGGCGCAGCAAGGAGTCGAAGCCGCGGTCGAACGCCTCCGGCGCTTTTGCCTCCTCCCGCAACCAGGAGGCGGCCCAGATCCGCGAGTGGGCCAGGGAGAACGGCTACAACGTCTCCTCCCAGCACTGATCGCGCCGAAACGCCGGAGGGTGTTCCCTCCGGCGTTATCTCGCCTGTGGCGAACACGCACCCACAGCACCAGCCCTGCCCGTAGCATCGAACTACGCGTTAGCTAGGAGTGTGTGTCTCATGTTCGAGAGATTTACAGATCGTGCCCGTCGAGTTGTTGTGCTGGCCCAAGAAGAGGCCCGCATGCTCAACCACAATTACATCGGCACCGAGCACATCCTGCTTGGCCTGATCCACGAGGGCGAGGGTGTTGCCGCCAAGGCCCTGGAGTCACTCAGCATCTCGCTGGGTGCCGTGCGGGAGCAGGTTCAGGAGATCATCGGGCAGGGCCAGCAGGCCCCGTCCGGTCATATCCCCTTCACCCCCCGGGCCAAGAAGGTACTGGAGCTCTCCCTGCGGGAAGCACTCCAGCTCGGCCACAACTACATCGGCACCGAGCACATCCTGCTCGGGCTCATCCGCGAGGGTGAGGGTGTTGCCGCACAGGTCCTCGTGAAGCTCGGCGCGGACCTCAACCGGGTCCGTCAGCAGGTCATCCAGCTCCTGTCCGGTTACCAGGGCAAGGAGCCCGCCGCTGCCGGCGGCCCGCAGCAGGAGGGAACCCCCGCCGGTTCCGTGGTGCTGGACCAGTTCGGACGCAACCTGACCCAGGCGGCGCGCGAGTCCAAGCTCGATCCGGTGATCGGACGCGAGCACGAGATGGAACGCGTCATGCAGGTCCTCTCCCGCCGTACCAAGAACAACCCGGTACTCATCGGTGAGCCCGGTGTCGGCAAGACCGCCGTGGTCGAGGGCCTGGCCCAGTCGATCGTCCGCGGCGACGTGCCCGAGACGCTGAAGGACAAGCAGCTCTACACGCTCGACCTCGGTTCCCTCGTGGCGGGTTCCCGGTACCGCGGTGACTTCGAGGAGCGCCTGAAGAAGGTCCTCAAGGAGATCCGCACCCGCGGCGACATCATCCTGTTCATCGACGAGATCCACACCCTCGTGGGTGCGGGTGCCGCCGAGGGCGCCATCGACGCCGCGTCGATCCTGAAGCCGATGCTGGCTCGTGGTGAGCTCCAGACCATCGGTGCCACCACGCTGGACGAGTACCGCAAGCACATCGAGAAGGACGCCGCGCTGGAGCGCCGTTTCCAGCCGATCCAGGTGGCCGAGCCCTCCGTGGCCCACTCCATCGAGATCCTGAAGGGTCTGCGCGACCGCTACGAGGCCCACCACCGGGTCTCGATCACCGACGGCGCGCTCTCGAGTGCGGCAACGCTGTCCGAGCGCTACATCTCGGACCGCTTCCTGCCGGACAAGGCGATCGACCTCATCGACGAGGCGGGCGCGCGTCTGCGCATCCGCCGGATGACCGCGCCCCCAGAACTGAAGGAGATGGACGAGCGCATCGCCGAGGCGAAGCGCGAGAAGGAGTCCGCCATCGACTCACAGGACTTCGAGGGTGCCGCGTCGCTGCGCGACAAGGAGCAGAAGCTCCAGGAGGAGCGCAGCGAGAAGGAGCGCCGGTGGAAGTCGGGCGGTCTGGACGACATCGCCGAGGTGGATGAGGAACTCATCGCCGAGGTGCTGGCGAACTCCACCGGCATCCCCGTGTTCAAGCTCACCGAGGCCGAGTCGTCCCGCCTGCTCAACATGGAGGACGAGCTGCACCGCCGGGTCATCGGCCAGAACGAGGCCATCAAGGCCATCTCGCAGGCGATCCGCCGTACGCGTGCCGGTCTGAAGGATCCCAAGCGTCCGGGTGGTTCCTTCATCTTCGCCGGCCCCACCGGTGTGGGTAAGACGGAGCTCGCCAAGGCACTCGCGGAGTTCCTCTTCGGTGAGGAGGACGCGCTGATCACCCTCGACATGTCCGAGTACTCCGAGAAGCACACCGTCTCGCGGCTCTTCGGTGCCCCTCCGGGCTACGTGGGTTACGAGGAGGGTGGCCAGCTCACCGAGAAGGTACGCCGCAAGCCGTTCTCCGTGGTGCTGTTCGACGAGGTGGAGAAGGCGCACGCCGATCTCTTCAACTCACTCCTGCAGATCCTCGAGGACGGCCGGCTGACGGACAGCCAGGGCCGCATGGTGGACTTCAAGAACACCGTGATCATCATGACCACCAACCTCGGTACCAGGGACATCTCCAAGGGCGTCATGACCGGTTTCCAGTCCGGTACGGACACCACCACGAGCTACAACCGGATGAAGGCCAAGGTGCAGGAGGAGCTCAAGCAGCACTTCCGGCCCGAGTTCCTGAACCGTGTGGATGACACCGTGGTGTTCCCGCAGCTCACGCAGGACGAGATCGTGCAGATCGTGGACCTGTTCCTCGAGCGCCTGAGCCGCCGTATGGCGGACAAGGGCATGACGATGGAGCTCACTCCGGCCGCGAAGGTGCTCCTTGCCACGCGAGGCTACGATCCCGCGATGGGTGCCCGGCCGCTGCGCCGTACCATCCAGCGCGAGATCGAGGACCAGCTCTCGGAGAAGATCCTCTTCGGCGACATCAAGTCGGGCGAGCGGATCGAGATCGACGTCGAGGGCGAGGGCGTGGACGCGCGCTTCACCTTCGTGGGTCACGGTGCCCCCAAGGAGCTCGAGGACGCACCGGCTGCCCTGGAGGCAACCGTCCCCGAGTAGGAGGCGCCGCGTTCGCGGCACAGTGCTCATCGGAACCCGCCCTGGTCACCAGGGCGGGTTCCATCGTTGATGCCCCTGTCCAGAGTTGGATGCCTGGAGCAACGGATTCTCCCCTGGGTGAACCCCTGTGACCGCGACCACAGGGAGTGGTAGAGATGAGCCATGACAACCAGCTTCTCGTCCCTCGACGATTTCGTTGCCCTCCCGCGACTCAGCGGGCTCACCCTCAACCGGGACGGCACACGGCTCGTGACGTCCGTCGCCACGCTCGATCCCAAGAAGACGGGCTACCGTACGGCGCTGTGGGAGGTGGATCCGCGTGGAGCGCAGCCCGCCCGGCGGCTGACGCGCAGTGCCGCCGGTGAATCGGGCGCGGCCTTCCTGGCGAGCGGGGACCTGCTCTTCACCTCCGGGCGGCCCGATCCGGAGGATGCGGACGGGGAGCAGCGCCCCGCGCTGTGGCGCCTGCCGGCATCCGGCGGCGAGGCATGTCTGGCACTCACCCGGGAGGGCGGGGTCTCCGGGGTGACGACGGCCCGGTCCACCGACGTCGTGGTGGTGTCCGGGAACATGTTGGCCGGGTCCACGGGCGAGGAGGACGACGCCGAGCGACGGAAGGCGCGCAAGGAGTCGGGTGTCGCCGCGATCCTGCACTCCGGGTACCCCGTCCGCTACTGGGACGCCGATCTCGGGCCGGACGAACCGCGCTACTTCGGACTGCAGGGACTCGATGGTCAGGGCTCACCCGACGATCTGCTCCCCGCTGTGCGTGACGGCCTGCGGAACGCACATCCGGTGCTGAGCCCCGACGGTTCGGCGCTCTTCACCGCCGTGACCGTTCCCGAGGCCGAGGGCTCCCAGCGCACCGTCCTCGTGCGGGTGGACGTCTCCACGAAGGAGCAGACGGTGCTCCTGGACCACCCGGACAACGATTACGGCCCCGGTCCCGTCAGCCCGGACGGGCGCCACCTCGTGGTGGTCGAGGATCGCCGCACCACCGCGACCCTGGCTCCCCGCACCACCCTGCTGCTCCTGCCCCTCGACGGCGGCGAACCCGCGCCGCTGGCCGCGGACTGGGACCGCTGGCCGGAACCGGCCGCCTGGCTGCCGGACGGCTCCGCGCTGGTGGTCTCGGCGGATGACGACGGCGCCTCCCCGGTGTTCGTGATCGACGTGGTGACGGGCGGAGTGCGTCGGGTGACGGAGGACGCCGCCGCCTACTCGGACGTCGCGGTCTCCCCCGACGGGACCGCGGCGTACGCCGTCCGCAGCTCCTACCTCTTCCCACCCGAGGTGGTGCGGATCGATCTCGCCACGGGGAGCACGGAACGGCTGCAGAACCCCGCCGAGCGCCCGGAGCTGCCGGGCACGCTCGAGCGTGTGGACTCGGTGGGGGAGGACGGCCAGCCCGTGAAGTCCTGGCTCGTGCTGCCGCACGGTGCGTCGGCGGGCTCGCCCGTGCCGGCCCTGCTGTGGATCCACGGTGGTCCCATCGGCTCGTGGAACGCGTGGACGTGGCGCTGGTCGCCCTGGCTGCTGGCCGAGCGCGGCTACGCCGTCCTCCTACCTGATCCGGCATTGTCCACGGGATACGGCCAGCACATGGTCGATCGTGGTTGGGGCCAGTGGGGACGGGCACCCTATACGGACCTGATGGCCGCGACCGACGACCTGGTGGCGCGGGCGGACATCGACGAGACCCGGGTGGCCGCGATGGGCGGCAGCTTCGGTGGCTACATGGCCAACTGGATCGCGGGCCACACGGATCGCTTCGCCGCGATCGTGACCCATGCGAGCCTGTGGGCACTGGACCAGTTCGGTCCCACCACGGACGCCGCCTACTACTGGAAGCGGGAGATGACGCCGGAGGCCATGGCGGAGAACTCACCGCACACCCACGTGGGCAACATCAGCACGCCCATGCTCGTCATCCACGGGGACAAGGACTACCGCGTGCCCATCGGCGAGGGGCTGCGGCTGTGGTACGAACTGCTGTCCGCTTCCCGGTTGCCCGCGGACGAGCACGGTGTCACTCCGCACCGGTTCCTGTACTTCCCGGACGAGAACCACTGGATCCTCAAGCCGCAGCACGCGAAGATCTGGTACGGCGTGATCGAGTCCTTCCTGGCCACCCATCTCCTCGGGGAGGAGCGCGAGCTCCCTCGGGAACTGGGCCTCTGAGCGCACGGGTGGGAGAGAATTTGTAGAGTGGGTGGAATGACCCTGCCCCTCACCGTCCGTCCCGCCCGTACCTCGGACGTCCCCTCGATCAAGGCGCTCGTGGAGCCGCTCGCCGATCAGCGCATCCTGATGGCCAAGGAGACCGTGGCCTACTACGAGGGCCTGCCCGAATTCAGGATCGCCCAGGCCGACGACGGCGAGGTGCTCGGTTGCGGGGCCCTCCACGTGATGTGGGAGGATCTCGCCGAGGTGCGCACCCTTGCAACCGCCCCGGCCGCCCGTGGCCGGGGCGTGGGCCATGCGCTCGTCGAGGAACTGCTCGAGCAGGCGCGGGGTTTCGGCGTGAGCAGGGTGTTCTGCCTGACCTTCGAGGTGGACTTCTTCCGCAGGCACGGCTTCGAGGTCATGGCGGACCAGTCCGCCGTCGATCCGCAGATCTATTCGGAACTCCTGCGCTCGCACGACGAGGGCATCGCGGAGTTCCTCGACCTCGCGCGGGTGAAGCCCAACACGCTCGGCAACACCCGGATGATCCGGCAGCTGTGACCGGGCGGGGTGGCTTTCCGCCGTCGGCCGTGGATATAGTAAGACTACTTAGCGTTGCTCCGGCGATGCTGACGGTCACCGGAACCGGGGGCTGTACACCGAGTTGAAGGAGGTCCGAAAATGGGACTGGATGACAAGATCGGGAACAAGAGCGAAGGCCTTGGCGGAAAGCTCAAAGAGGGTCTGGGCAAGGTGACCGGAGACAAGGACACCGAAGCCGAGGGCCACAAGGACCAGGCAAGCTCGAGCATCAAGGATGCCGGCGAGAACGTCAAGGACGCTTTCAAGAAGTAGTCCGATGGAGTCGAAGCACCGACCAGGTGACTTCGCCCCGACTCGAGGAGGGTCCCTTACGGGGCTCTCCTCCCGTCGTTTAAGGGGCGCGTCGGCGCTATAGGCAGCGGAGGTGACGGACGGTAACGTTTCCAGTGGCCGGGGTGGTCCGAGTGAGACGGGTTGCACGCTCCGGAATGTCCGTTGGCCATCAAGGAGTCGCCGTCGTGAAGAAGCTCATCAATGACCCGAGGTCCGTGGTCGCGGAGTCGGTCGAGGGCTTCGGCCTGGCGCACGCAGACCTCGTGACCGTTCACCCGGAACCGCTGTTCATCACGCGCAAGGATGCGCCGGTGCAGGGCAAGGTGGGACTGGTCTCCGGAGGGGGCAGTGGTCACGAACCCCTGCACGCAGGCTTCGTGGGCCGCGGGATGTTGGACGCCGCCGTCCCAGGTGCCATGTTCACCTCACCGACGCCCGACCAGATCGTTCCCGCCACCACGGCTGTGGACGGCGGCGCCGGGGTGCTCCACATCGTGAAGAACTACACGGGTGACGTGCTGAACTTCGAGACGGCCGCGGAACTGGCCGGAGCGGAGGGCATCACCGTCCGGTCGGTCCTGGTCGACGACGACGTCGCGGTCGAGGACTCCCTGTACACGGCCGGCCGCCGCGGCGTGGGTGGCACCGTCCTGGTGGAGCGGATCGCCGGTGCCGCTGCCGAGCGCGGGGATCCCCTCGACGCAGTGGCAGCCGTGGCGCAGCGCGTCGTGGACGGCGTCCGCTCGATGGGCGTGGCGCTCGCCGCCTGCACGGTTCCGCATGCCGGCGTCCCGAGCTTCGACCTCGCCGACGACGAGATCGAGATCGGCATCGGGATTCACGGTGAACCCGGCAGGCACCGGATCGCGATGGAGGACGCCGACGGGATCACGCGGCGATTGCTGGAACCGATCACCGCGGATCTCGCTCTGACCTCCGGTGACCGCGTGATCGTGCTGGTGAACGGCATGGGAGGAACACCCGCCAGCGAGCTGTACATCGTCTTCCGCGCGGTCACCCGCCTCCTCGACGACCTCGGCGTGAGTATCGAGCGGTCACTCGTGGGGAACTACATCACGGCACTCGAGATGCAGGGTGCCTCGCTGACCGTCCTGCGCGCGGACGACGAGATGATCGAACTGTGGGACAGCCCCGTCCACACCTCGGCACTGCGCTGGGGGGCCTGACCATGACGGGCGTTCTGGACGCCGGGTGGGCGCTCCGGTGGATGCACGAGTCCGCCGGCGTCCTGAGCGAGAACCGTGCACTCCTGATCGACCTCGACCGGTTGATCGGCGATGCCGACCACGGGGAGAACCTGGACCGTGGGTTCGGCGCCGTGATGGCGAAGCTCGACGCCACCGAGGCCCCGGCAACCCCCGCGGCGGTCCTCAAGCTGGTGGCGATGACGCTGATGTCCTCTGTGGGTGGTGCCGCCGGCCCGCTCTACGGCACGGCGTTCCTCCGTGCCTCCACATCGCTCGGGGACACCGAGGAGATCGACGCGAGTGCCGTGGCCACCATGATCGCCGCGGCCCGGGACGGTATCGCGGCGCGTGGCAAGGCCGAGGTGGGGGACAAGACGATGATCGACGCATGGACCCCGGCCGCGGAGTCCGCGGCGACCGCAGCGCAGGCGGGAGCCACGGCGCCCGAGGTCCTCGCCGCCGCGGCCAATGCGGCCCACGCCGGGGCGGTGGCCACGGAACCGCTGATCGCCCGGAAGGGCAGGGCCAGCTACCTGGGCGAACGTAGCGCGGGCCACCAGGACCCCGGGGCGGTGTCGACCGCCCTGATCCTGCAGGCGGCCGCCCGCGCAGCAGGGATCGAAGCCCCATGAGCGTGGGGCTGGTGATCGTCTCGCACAGTCAGAAGATCGCGGAGGGAGTCGTCGAGCTCGCCGCGCAGATGGCACCCGACGTCGTGCTCGTGGCGGCCGGCGGGGTGGAGGACGGCGAAGGCCGTTCGCGCATCGGCACGAGCTTCGACCGCGTACAGGCCGGGATCGAGCAGGCCTCCGGTCCCGAGGGCGTGGTGGTGCTCACCGATCTCGGGTCCGCGGTGATGACGGCCGAGATGGTGCTGGAGTTCCTCGAGCCCGAAGTCCGCCGATCGATCCGCCTCGCCCGCGCCGCCCTCGTGGAGGGAGCGGTGGCCGCGTCCGTGCAGGCCCAGGGCGGTTCCGGGCTCGAGGCCGTTCTCCGGGCCGCCGAGGAGGCCGTGGTCTCGATCCGGCCGGAGGAGCTCGAGCCGTTCGTCACGCATGCTGCTGCTGCTCCCGGGAGCGGGGCCGGCACACCCTCCACGGCAGCCCCGGCGTCGGGCAGGGAGCCGACCGTGAGCGGTTCCTGGAAGCTGCCCAACCGGATGGGCCTGCACGCCCGGCCCGCGGCGATACTCGCCTCCGGTCTTGCCGAGTTGGACGCCGAGGTGTCCGTGAACGGCGTCGACGGGAAGTCGGTGATGCTCCTGATGACCCTCGGCCTCGGCCAGGGGAAAGAGGTCGTGGTCGAGGCCCGTGGCCCGGAGGCACAGGCAGCGGTGGACTTCGTGGGCCGGTCGGTCGAGTCGGGTTTCGGCGAACCGGACTGACCGCTGGTCGATGGTCGAACCACCGGTGTCCGGCGGTCGGGGCAGCCGGTCATCAGTGAGTCCGGCCGGGCGCGGTACCCGGTAGCCGACCGGCACCCGGCCGCCAGGACGACGACGTGAGTTCAGACGGGCAGGTGCAGGGCACCGTCCGTCTCCGCGGCCAGACCGTCCGAGAGAAGACCTGCCAGGGCCCGCTCGAGCTGCTCGCTCGGTGCCCGGAGGCCGTGCAGGGTGGCGAGCGCCGGGCGCCCCGTCGTCGGTGGGGGTGTTCCGCCTCCGGACAGGTCCACGGGTGTTTCGAAGAGCAGGGTCCGTGGCACGGGCTGCTCCGCATCCCGCAGCACGGCAACGATCGCCCCGCGCACCTGGCGATCGGTCCCGGCCCAGGCCTGGCCCTTGGGGACGTACTCCGGGGCGGGGCGCCCAGCGGCCACCCACGCGCAGGCAGCCGAGACCGGGCAGGCCTCGCAGATCGGCGTCCGAGCGGTACAGACCACCGCTCCCAACTCCATCACGGCGGCATTCCAGCGAACGGACAGGGCGTCGTCGTCGGGCAGGAGTACCGCAGCCCGCCTGAGTTCCGTGGCCGTGAGCGCAGGTGCCGGCAGTGCCTTTCCTCCGAAGAGCCGTGCGTGGACGCGCCTGATGTTGGTGTCCACCACGGTCTCCCGGCGGCCGAACGAGAAAGCGGCGACTGCCGCGGCGGTGTAACTGCCCACGCCCGGAAGCGACAGGAGATCGTCATAGGTGGACGGCACGGCGCCGTCGTGGTGATCCACCATGGCGGTGGCGGCGGCATGGAGGCGAAGGGCCCTGCGCGGATAACCCAGGCGCCCCCAGTGCCGTACCGCCTCCCCCGAGGGTTCCGCTGCAAGATGTGCCGGGGAGGGCCACCGCTGGAGCCACTCACGCCATACCGGCAGGACCCGGACCACCGGTGTCTGCTGCAGCATGACCTCGCTCACCAGGATTCCCCACGGCGAGCACCCGCTGTGCCGCCAGGGCAGGTCACGGGCCTCCTCGGCGAACCAGTCGGTCATCCGCACATGGAGATCATGGAGCGGCACCGGGCCCGATGTGGTGGGCTCGGCAGAGTGCGGTGAAGCAGGGGAGGTTCCGGTGACGTCGGGGTTCAATAGCGCTCCTGTGAGATCGACGTCAATACTCTATCGACCGGCGTGGTGCGGGGAAGAATGCACCGGGCCGTCCATAGCCTTGGTGGATGGCATCATCGGACGGGCACGGTACGGGCAGGCGCACGGGCGGCAGGCAGGGCGCGAGCCCGGCGGTGTATCGGCGGCGGCGCTTGACCGTGCTGGTCCTTGCGCTGTTGGTGGTGGCGGCACTCGCCGTGGGTGCAGTCGTTCTCACCGGGCTGTTCGCCCGTGATCCCGATCCCGCCGCCGGGGCGTCCCCGGCTCCTGTCGCCTCGCCCACGACGACGACGGCGACCGAGCCGGACGCGGTGCCGTCACCGACGGCCGCCACATCGGCACCCGGGGCGTCCCCCTCGTCGTCGCCCGCACCGACTCCCGCGACCACACCGACATCGCAGCCGTCCGCCTCCGGTGATGCCTGTGCCACCGCCGCGGTGGTGATCCGGGCGGAGACCGACAAGGAGAGCTACGGACCCGACGAGCTGCCGGTACTGGACCTCGTGGTCCGCAATGAAGGCGAGATCCCCTGTGTGGTGAATGTGGGCACGTCCCAGATGGAGTTCGTGCTGACCCTCGACGACGAGCGCGTGTTCTCCTCCACGGACTGCCAGGACGGATCCCAGGATCTCGAGCGGACCCTCGCACCGGATGGTGCGGAGCGAGCCTCCTTCGAGTGGGCCCGGAACCGGACCGTGCCCGGCTGCACCGCGGTGGACGGGGACCTTGCCGGCGGTACCTACACCCTCGTCACGCGTCTCGGCGGGCGGAGCAGCAGCCCGGTGACCTTCACCCTCGAGTGACGTCCATGCCTGGCCCGGATGGCGCTTCTGACGCCGGTCCACGCCGGTGAGCCACGAGCCGCCGCATGGTTCGGCTACATGAAGCGGTCGAGGAGGCTCGTCTCGGCGATGCGCGAGAGCCCCTCACGGACGGTGCGCGCCCGCTGTTCGCCGATGCCGTCCACCGCCATGAGGTCCTCGATGTTCGCGGCCATGAGGTTCTGCAGGCCGTCGAAGTGATCCACGAGGCGGTTCGCCACGGCCGGCGGCACGGCCTTGATCCCGGAGAGCAGCCGGTAGCCCTTCGGCTGGATGACAGCCTCCAGCGAGTCGACGGACGGGTTGAAGCCGAGGACGCTCGCGATGGTGCCGAGGTCGATCAGGTCCGTGGAGCTGAAGTTCTGCAGGGTGGCCACGCGCTCGTCGAGCGGAGCCGTACTGGAGCCGAGCTCCATGTAGTCGCGCAACACCATCTCGCTGCCGGGACCGAGCCCGGTGGTGAGCTCCTCCACCTGGAGGGACAGGAGGCGGCCGTCCACGCCGAGTTCCAGCACGTACTGGGAGATCTCCTCCGAGATTCGGCGCACCATCTCCTGGCGCTGCAGCGTCACGGCGACGTCGCGCACGGTCACCATCGCCTCGATCTCCAGTGCTGAGAGCGAGTTGGTGACCTGGTCCAGCCGTGCGCGGTACCGCTCGAGGGTGGCGAGGGCCTGGTTGGCCCGTGCGAGGACCGGTTCCGAGCCCTCCAGCACGTGTCGCAACCCGTCGATGTAGAGGGCGATGATCTGCATGGACTGGCTCACGCTGATCACGGGCAGGCCGGTCTGCTTGGCCACGCGCTCGGCCGTACGGTGCCGGGTGCCCGACTCCTGGGTCTCGATGGTGTGATCGGGGACCAGCTGCACAGCCGCACGGAGAATCTTGCTGGCGTCCTTGTCGCAGACGATCGCACCGTCCATCTTGGCCAGTTCGCGCAGCCGGGTGGGGGAGAACTCGATGCCGATGTCGAAGCCACCGGAGCAGATGGAGTCCACCGTGCGATCGAAGCCGAGCACGATCAGCGCCCCCGTGCGGCCACGCAGGATCCGTTCGAGCCCGTCCCGCAGATGGGTTCCAGGAGCAACTCTGGCGAGGGTGGCTTTGAGCGAGTCCTCCGGACTGCGAACCATGGGCCTATCCTTTCACCGCCCGCGCTCCTGAGAAGCCCGGCGCGGTCGGGCGCCCTTCGCCGAGATCCGCGCGGTGGGCAACGGTGGCGGACACATCCGCACAACCGCTCCTAATACTAGTAGCGGGCCGGGGTGCCGCACGTACCGGGGGTCGTCGCAGATCGGTAACACTGGCGCGGGCCCGAGCACGCAGGCACGCGCGGGGCGGGGCAGCCCTCAAGCACAGCCGGCCAATCACCTCCGGAAGCTGGAGGCGGGGAAGCCCGAGGTGCGGAGGCATGGGCGCGGAACGCCTAGAACAACAGGGCGAGTGCTTCGGCGAGGGTCGAGACCTCCCGCACCGAGAAGCCCTTGGGGACGGGACCGGTACCGCCGGGGGAGGCCGGCACGATGGCGTGGGTGAAGCCGAGGCGCTCGGCCTCCTGGATGCGCCTGCCGATACCGGGGACGGGGCGAACCTCCCCTGCGAGCCCCACTTCGCCGAAGGCGATGAGCCGCGCGGGGAGCGGGTGGTCCGTCTTCGCGGACGCGATGGCCAGCGCAACGGCAAGATCGGTGGCGGGCTCGGTCAGCCGCACGCCACCCACCGTGGCCACATAGCTGTCGTCCTTCTGCAGGCTCACCGCGGCGCGGCTCTGCAGCACGGCGAGCAGCATGGCCACCCGGGAACTGTCGAGCCCGCTGGTGGCCCGTCGGGGTTGTGCAGTGGACGACTCGGCGAGCAGGGCCTGCACCTCGGCGAGCAACGGGCGGCGCCCCTCGAGGGTCACCGTGATGCAGGTACCCGAGACGGGATCCTTGGTCCGGGAGACGAAGAGCCCGCTCGGATCGGCGAGGCCCTCGATCCCGCTGTCGGTCAGGTCGAAGCACCCCACCTCGTCCGTGGGGCCGTAGCGGTTCTTCACGGCCCGCAGCAGCCGCAGCCGTGAGTGGCGTTCACCCTCGAACTGGCACACCACGTCCACCAGGTGCTCGAGCAGCCTGGGCCCGGCGATCGAGCCGTCCTTGGTCACGTGTCCCACCAGGAGGGTGGTCATGCCGCGAGCCTTGGCAGCACCGATGAGCGACGCCGCCACCTCGCGTACCTGCGTGATCCCGCCGGCGCTGCCGTCCACCGCGGCGCTGCTGAGCGTCTGCACGGAGTCCACGATCAGCAGGGTGGGGTCGATCTTCTCCACCTGGCCGAGCGCCTGGCCGAGGTCGGTCTCCGCGCTGAGGTAGAGGGACTCGGCGACGGCGTCGATCCGGTCCGCGCGCAGCTTCACCTGCGCCGCCGATTCCTCCCCGGTCACGTACAGGACGTTCTTGCCGAGGCGTGCCACGCGGGCGGCCACGTCCAGCAGGAGGGTCGACTTGCCCACCCCGGGCTCCCCGGCGAGGAGGATCACCGCCCCGGGTACCAGCCCTCCGCCGAGCACGCGGTCCAGTTCGTCGATCTTGGTCGGCTGGAAACCGGAGAGGGTGGCGTCGACGTCGGCGATACGGCGCGCGGGCATGGTGACGGCGCTGGCCGCGGTGGTCCTGGCGACCACCTGGCCGGTCTCCTCCATGGTTCCCCAGGCCTGGCATTCACCACAGCGGCCCACCCACTTCGCCGTGGTCCAGCCGCACTCCGCGCAGCGGAAATTGGGGGTGTTGCCACGGCTCGCGCGTGCGGTGGAGGTCTTCGTCGCCATGCCCTCAGGCTACCGGCGCGTACCGACAGAGTGAGTGGCGGCAGCCGCGCTCAGAGCCGCGGCAGATAGGCGGCGGCGTCGTCGTGCGAGAGGCCGGTGGCCTCGAGGAGGTCCACCACGAGGGGGCGGAGCAACAGCACGAGCCCTTCCCCCTCGAGCCGGCTGATGTGCAGGTCCTCGGGGTGCAGGTCCGTTGCCACCGCGGCGAGGTCCTCCCGGGCCTGCCGGAGGTTGAGCCGACGCTCGGCGGAATCACCCGCGGAGAGTGCGCGGCTCAGCACGTCGACGGCGTCGGACGTGTCCTCCAGTACCTGGCCGAGGCTCTCCACGGCGTCGTCCGTGAGGGCGGTGTGGTTGATCGCGGAGGTCAGCCTGCGGGAGAAGACGCGGCTGTTACGGATGGCCAGGTCGATGGATTCCACGGCACTGCGGAGGTCGGTGAGCTCACTGCGGTGACGCCGGTACGCGGGGGAGATGGTGGCCACCTCCTGTGCGGCGCGCATGCTGCCCGTCAGGGTGTCCAGTTGCCCCTGGCAGTTCCGCGCACGAACCAGCGCGTGCCAGGCCAGCGTGGCGTCACTCTCGCGGAGGGCGGTGGCGCTCTCCCGCAGCACCCCGGAGAGTTCGCCGAGCAGACCGCGCACATTCACCTTCGGCTCCCGGCGCGGGTCACGGGGCAGCAGCATCGTCACCGCGAGGGCGAACAGTCCACCCACGATCGCGTCCGCGCTGCGCGTGAACGGCCCACCGTCCGGGATGGGGAGCAGCACCACGAGGAGGGACTGGAGCCCCAGCTGCGTGGTGAAGATGGTGCCGCTGTCCAGGAAGCGGGCCAGCAGGATCGAGATGAACAGCACGACGGCGGCCTGCCACAGGCCCGTGCCGAAGAACGTGAGCAGGAGGTCACCCACCGAGATCCCGAGGGTGCAGCCGATGGCCACCTCCAGGACGCGCCGAATGCGCGGGTCCCGGGAGAAACCGAGCGAGATCATGGAGGACGTCGCCGCGAACAGGGGACCGTCGTGGCCGAGGACCAGTTCGGCGAACGCGTAGGCTCCCACGGCGCAGATGGTCATCTGCAGCGCCGGGACCAGGGAGGTCGAGCTTCG
>JASLBS010000285.1 GCA_030146405.1 Arthrobacter sp. | reverse complement strand
CTGCCGGCGTACCGAGGAGACGGCCGGAGCCGAGATCCCCGAGCAGCGGTTTCCCCTCGCTCGTGAACAGGATGTTCCCGGGGGTGACGTCACCGTGAACCGCTCCGGCGTCGTGGAGGTACGAGAGTACCTGGGCGATGGGAGCCAGCGCAGTCACCACCTCCGGGATGGGGAGCGGGCCACGGCTGGTGATGAGCGCCAGGAGGGACCCGCCCGGCGCGAGCTCGGCGAGCAAGCCCGGCCCCTGGCTCGTCCCGACCAGACGGTGCACACGGAGCAGGTGCTCATGATGGAAGCGCTTCAGCAGCCTAAGCTCCCGTTCGAGGTCCTCGTTCGTGATGTCGGTCCCGGGGGACGTGCTCTCGTATCCTGGGCCACCACCCTCGTCCGACGGGTCGGGGCCCGGCGGGGTGTGGACGGTCTCTGCCTCCTCCTGCCGGGCAGCCCGTCGTCCGCGGCTACCTGGTGTCGTCATCGGCACGGTCGAGGGCGCCGGGAGCCGTGATCCGCTGGACGGTGGCCCTGCCACCTTGAGTGCATAGCGTCGGCCGTCGTCGTCGGTGACGAGCCACGCACTCGATGAGCCTCCGCAGCCGAGCAGTCGGCCCACCTGGAGACCGGGCACCTCCGGAGGATGCTCGCCCTCGGACGGGGCCGCGGTCGATGCCCTTCCCGTACGGGAGTGCAGGCGTTGGCCGAAACTCGGGCCGGAGTCCGGTGTGGAGTCGTCGCTCATACGTCCTTTCTAGGGCATCCCGCATGCGATCCGGCCGTTATCCACAGGGACGCGACCCAGTCTCCTCTTGCTCGCCTAGAACAAATGTTCTAATTTTAAGCTTCGGACCGAGGAAGGGAACGTACTCATGGCGATGTCCACCGCCCCTCCGCCAAGCACCGGAGGGACCGGCGCGTGGCGTCCTTGCGACGAGGCCGTCGAACTCGTCCTCGATCTCCGGTGCGGGCCCCCGAAGCCCCTTTCCCTCTTCTGGCGAGGCTCGCTGTGGCGCGTCGTGGGTTCGAGCCGGCACTGGTCCACCTGGCACGCCCTTCCCGTCCGCACGTCGGTGCGGGATCCCGGGCCCTCCAACCGGGCTCAGTCGGTCGACTTCTGGAGATTCACGGCGCAGACCAGTCCCGTCTCGCCCCTGTTGCACTTCGAAGTGCGGCGGAGTTCGGGTGGCTGGCGGCTCGTGAGGCTCGGTGCGAGTGTCGAGATACCGGGACCGGACCTACCACCGAGAACCCCTGTGTCCAGCTGACGACCAGGGAAGCAGCGATGACAATGCGTCGGAGGCCCGGACTACCCTTGCATCATGACTCTTGCGTTCTCACGCGTTGGCCTCGCGCCGGACTACATCGACTACACCCGCGGATGGGAACTCCAGAAGGCGATTCACCAGGACATCCTCGAGGGCACCACCCCCAGCACGGTCCTCCTGCTCGAGCACTCCCCTGTCTACACCGCCGGCCGACGGACCGAGGATCATGAACGGCCGTTCGACGGCACGCCTGTGATCCCGGTGGATCGTGGTGGCAAGCTCACCTGGCACGGTCCGGGGCAGCTGGTGGGATACCCGATCATCGCACTGCGCAACCCGGCCCTGGTGGCCGAGTACGTCCACACCCTCGAGGAAGTCATCATCTCCGTCCTCCGCTCCTTCGGGATCGACGGCGTGCGGATCGAGGGACGTTCCGGGGTGTGGCTGGGTCCGACGGAGACCCGACCGGCATGCAAGATTGCGGCGATCGGCATCCGGGTCAAGGACCGGGTGACCATGCACGGGTTCGCCGTCAATTGCAGCAACGACCTCGCCCCTTTCCAGCAGATCGTCCCCTGTGGCATCAGTGATGCCGGTGTCACGTCCATCTCGGCGGAGTGCGGCCGCACCGTCACACCGCGTGACGTCGTTTCGCTTATCGAGGCCGAGTTGCGCAACAATGAAGTGTTACTGGTGGGCGAGGAAGACACCGACGCACCCCGTGCTCATCCCACCGACCAGCCCCGTGACTCCCAGTCAAAAGGAGCTTTATCGTGAGCCTTGCACCCGAGGGCCGCCGCATGCTGCGCATCGAAGCCCGGAACGCCGAGACACCGGTGGAGCGCAAGCCCGAGTGGATGAAGGCGAAGGTCAACATCGGCCCGGAATTCGTCGCCATGAAGAACCTGGTCAAGAAGGAGGGGCTTCATACCGTCTGCGAGGAAGCAGGATGCCCCAACATCTTCGAGTGCTGGGAAGACCGCGAGGCCACGTTCCTGATCGGCGGCTCCGAGTGCACCCGGCGCTGCGACTTCTGCCAGATCGATACCGGTAAGCCGCAGCCGCTGGACCGCAGCGAACCGTTCAAGGTGGCGCAGTCCGTGCGGTCCATGAATCTGCGCTACGCGACCGTCACCGGTGTTGCCCGTGATGATCTCCCTGACGAGGGGGTCTGGCTCTACGCGGAGACCGTCCGACAGATCCACAGCATGAACCCCGGCACCGGCGTGGAGCTCCTCATTCCCGACTTCTCGGGACGTCCGGAGCACATCGAGGCGATCTGCGACTCCGCTCCCGAGGTCTTCGCCCACAACGTCGAGACCGTGCCACGGATCTTCAAGCGTATCCGTCCGGCCTTCCGGTACGAGCGCTCACTCGACGTCATCACGCAGGGTCGCGACCGCGGAATGGTGACCAAGTCCAACCTGATCCTCGGCATGGGCGAGACCCGCGAGGAGATCTCCGAGGCTCTCCGCGACCTCCACGGAGCCGGCTGTGATCTCATCACCATCACGCAGTACCTGCGTCCGAGCGAACGACACCTGCCGGTGGACCGCTGGGTCAAGCCGGGTGAGTTCGTGGAACTCAGCGAGGAAGCCGAGGACATCGGGTTCCTCGGGGTGATGAGCGGACCGCTCGTGCGCTCCTCCTACCGCGCAGGTCGGCTCTGGGCTCGCGCGATGCGCAGGAAGGGCCTTGAACTGCCCCCTGAACTCGCACACCTCGACGAATCCGGTTCCGCAGCCCAGGAAGCCTCCTCGCTCCTCGCCGGCTGACCCGCTCCCGGCGGGAACCCTCGATCCGCCGTCGCCCGTCGGCCATCCCGTAGAATCGAAGAACTATGTCGCACTCGATTGATCCCTCAGGCTCGTCCACGCCCAAACGCCGCCTCTTCTCGCGCAAGCCGAAGGCCCAGAAGCCGAAGAAGACCGGGCGCATGAAGCAGATCGTCGAAGTCTTCAAGATGACGCGGCGCAATGACCCCGGCGTGGTCTGGTTCATGTTGCTGGCCTTCGTCGGCATCATCGCCGTCGGGCTGTTGATCGGGCTCCTGATCAACAACGTCGTCACCCTGATCATCATCTCCGTCCCACTGGCCCTGTTGGCGGCGGTCTTCATCCTTTCGAGACGGGCTGAGCGGGCGGCGTTCTCGCAGATCGAGGGCAAGCCGGGCGGTGCCGGTGCAGCGCTGAGCGTCCTGCGCCGGGGGTGGATCCTGCAGGAGCAGCCTGTCGCCGTGAATCCACGCACGCAGGATGCGGTCTTCCGTGTCATCGGCCGCCCGGGGGTCATCCTGGTCTCGGAGGGGCCCTCCACCCGCGTCAAACAGCTCATCGACGGTGAGAAGCGGAAGATGGCGCGGATCATCCCGAATGTCCCGATCCATGTGGTGGAGACCGGTCGTGGGGATCGCCAGGTCCGGTTGGCGAAGCTTCCCAAGACGGTGCAGAAGATGAAGAAGACCCTTACGAAGCAGGAGGTGCACGCCGTGGACAAGCGACTCACGGCGCTCGGCACCAAGCTGCCGATCCCCAAGGGCGTGGACCCTTTCAAGGCCCGGCCGGACCGCAAGGCCATGCGCGGACGCTGACCCGCACCACACGGACACGAAGAGCCGCTCCTACACCTGGGAGCGGCTCTCGTGTTTCTACCGCGGGAGCTGCCTCGGCAGATCGACCGGGGTCAGATACGGAACAGGCCGGTGCCGCGGACCCGATCATGGACGCCGCGCTGGTCGGCGTCGATGATCAACGGCGGGACCACCAGGCAGAGAAGCGCGCTCCGGATGAGGGCAGTGAGGTAGCCGGCCGGTTTCCCGTCCAGGGTCTGGACCTGCATCCGCAGCATCCTGTGTCCGATGCTGTAGCCGAAGAATCCCACGAGGAGAACCTGCTCCATGAGGAAGATGAACAGGATCGCGAGGGCGTCGTAATCGAAGAAGGCCGCCGAGACGAGTGAGCACAGGATCCAGTCGATCAGGAGGGCGCCTGCGCGCGGACCGAAACGCGCTATGGAGCCGGGGCCGGTCTGGGGGCGGCCCAGCCGCTGGCCGGGCCACTGCTGACCACCCGACGGCGGAGGTCCGTCCAACCATGACCCGAGATCGTTCCTGTTCACCACCGTCCCAGCGTACCGGGAGCGGGGAGCGCGGACGCCAATTATGCACCCGGACTGAAGCACACGCTAGGGTGGAACGAGCAGTTCCCGTTATGTAACGTCCCGGAAACACGAGCGACACCAGCGAGAAACTGCCCGCTCCTACTGTTGGAACGAGTCGGCGGCAGCGTTTCATCCTGCCGGAGCTCGTGAAGATTCCTTGCGGTGCAGGGACACGCGCTGGCGCCGGGTTTCCCCAGCCATGCGATAGGAGCATGAATCGATGTTTAAGAATGCGGACGAGGTCCTCAAGTTCATCACCGACGAAGATGTCAGGTTCGTCGATGTACGATTCACCGACCTTCCCGGAGTCCAGCAGCACTTCAACGTCCCTGCGAAGTCGGTTGATGCAGACTTCTTCATCAACGGGCAGCTCTTCGACGGATCCTCCATCCGGGGGTTCCAGGGCATCGCGGAGTCGGACATGCAGCTCATCCCGGACGTGACCACCGCTTTCGTGGATCCTTTCCGCACCGAGAAGACGCTGGCCCTCAACTTCTCCATCGTCAACCCGCGCACCGGCGACCCCTACCACCGGGACCCTCGCAGCGTTGCAGAGCGGGCCGAGGCATACCTGTCCTCCACCGGTATCGCGGACACCGCTTTCTTCGCTCCCGAAGCCGAGTTCTTCATCTTCGACAACGTCCAGTACGAGTCCTCCCCCCAGGGAAGCTTCTACAAGGTCGACTCCATCGAGGCTCCCTGGAACAGCGGCCGCGAGGAAGTGGGCGGCAACCTGGGTAACAAGACCCCGTTCAAGGGCGGTTACTTCCCGGTGTCCCCCGTGGACAAGCAGGCCGACCTCCGCGACGCCATCTGCGTGGAGCTGGACAAGGCGGGCCTCGAGGTCGAGCGCTCGCACCACGAGGTGGGCGGCGCCGGACAGGCCGAGATCAACTACAAGTTCACCACCATGACCCACGCGGCGGATGATCTGCAGAAGTTTAAGTACATCGTCAAGAACGTCTCGAACGCCTGGGGCAAGTCCGCGACCTTCATGCCGAAGCCGATCTTCGGCGACAACGGTTCGGGCATGCATTGCCACCAGTCGCTGTGGAACGGTTCCGAACCGCTGTTCTACGACGAGCGCGGTTACGCCGGACTCTCGGACATGGCCCGCTGGTACATCGGCGGCCTGCTGAAGCATGCCTCCGCCGTCCTCGCCTTCACCAACCCCACGGTCAACTCGTACCGCCGCCTGGTCAAGGGCTTCGAGGCGCCGGTCAACATGGTGTACTCACAGGGCAACCGTTCCGCGGGTATCCGTATCCCCATCACGGGGTCGAACCCGAAGGCCAAGCGCATCGAATTCCGCGCGCCGGACCCGTCGTCGAATCCCTACCTCGCGTTCGCCGCCCAGCTCATGGCCGGCCTCGACGGCATCAAGAACCGCATCGAGCCCGCGGATCCGATCGACAAGGACCTGTACGAGCTGCCTCCGGAGGAGTCCATGGACATCCAGAAGGCTCCCGGCTCGCTGGAGGAAGCCCTGCTGGCGCTCGAAGCGGACAACGAGTTCCTGCAGGCCGGTGGCGTGTTCACGCAGGACCTGATCGACACCTGGATCGAGTACAAGCGCGAGGTCGAGATCAAGCCCCTCGCACTCCGCCCGAACCCCTACGAGTTCGAGCTGTACTACGGCGTATAGCCGGATGACGGGCCTGAAGCGGAGTTGAGGTCCGCAGACAGTCCGCAGGAATCACCTGAGCTACATCAGTGCCCCTCCCGTCATAGCGACGGGAGGGGCACTGTGCTTTCATCGGACAGCTTCGACATCGACCTTCATGTGCGGGCAGACCGCACGGATGCTACTGCTGCACGGTCTGAATTTTTCCGATCCCTACGCCGGTCCACAGCGCCGCGACACGGAGCGCGAGCATGAACGCTCAGACGATGGACAGCACGTTCCGCCACTGCTTCCACCATGGGTCGCTCATACTCAGAGCCTGAACATGTGGCAGATTCGGACACACGTGGGGCGTGACTCCCCACAACCGAGGGCAGGTGGAACGGCGCTTACGACGGCTCCTACATCGAACTGTTCGGTCACACGCAACTCATTGCCGGAGCAGTCGTGCTGGTTTTCCTCACGGTGGTGCGTCGCTCCTTCACCTTCGCGGTATGGACAGCGATCCTCGTGACGCTCGTCGTCGACGACTTCTTCCAGATCCATGAACGGGTGGGAGCACAACTTGTAAGGGACTTCGACCTACCGGCGGTAGCCGGTCTGCGACCGCAGGACGTGGGGGAGCTGCTTGTATGGGCCGCCTTCGCCGCTGTGCTCGGAAGTGCGCTCCTGCTCGCCTACTACACGGCCTCGCAGGAGGATCGGCGCCATTCCCGCGCACTCTTCGGGTGGCTCTGTGTGCTGGCCTTCTTCGCCGTCGTCATCGACATGGTCGACGTCATCGTCGAACCACATGTCAGCCACCTCGTGTCGCTAACCCTCACGCTGACGGAAACGGCAGGCGAACTCGTCGGCATGACCCTGATCGTCCTCGCTGTCTGCCGCATAGCGTTGCCGCGGTCGACTCCGGGCCACTGATCGCGTCATACGACTGAGTGTTGCGGTGACTGATCCGTGGCCAACGGAACGGGTGAACGGGAACATCGCCACCCGCCGGGGTCTCGCAGCCCGGAAGCATCACCGCGACGGATGACACCGGGACCTGTTGATGACCACTCAGCCACGTTTCTTGACCCTTGACGATGTCGCGGAGAAGCTACCGGGCGCTTCAATCGCACAGGTAAGCCCTCGTGAAGTCGGCTGACCTGCCTGCCCTGCAGCTGGGCGGGCGTGGCCGGTGGCGGGTCGAGCAGGTGAAGCTCGAGGAGTACTCGCGAGGACCTCACCGAGGAGGAGAGTCGCACGACGGTCCACCGCAGTACGATCGAGGAAGATCGCACCACTTTGGGGGAAGCATGAGAAAGCACCTGGCACCGTTGCTCGGTATCGCACTGGTCCTGAGCGCTTGCTCAGGTGGTGACCCTGAAGCGGCACCCGCGGAGACAACTACCGAGGCCCCTCCCACGACGACGGAGCCTTCGAGCCCTGACCCGGAGGCTCGGACCACAGCCGAACCTCTTCCTTCGCCCACCCCGAGCCAGGCACCAGATCCGACGCCCCCTCCGCCACCGCCTGCCCCTACCCAGGCAGCGCCCCCACCCCCGGCGGGCACGGAGACGTCTCTTCGCGGAAACCTCGTCAAGCAGGTCGGCGAACGAGCCGGTATCAGGGATGCGACCGGCGAGTACCTGGTCTCATTCACGGTCAACACCATCAGTGTCGACATCCCCTGCACCGAGGACTGGGCCGACCCACCGCAGAACGGACACTTCGTGGCCCTCGACGTATCGGTCGAGACGAGCCCGAACATGCTCGGCTCGGACCTGATTCAACAGTTCAGCATGTCCTCCTACGCCTTCGACGCCATCAAGGCCGACGGTTTCACGTCGAATGCCGGCGCTGACAGTACCGCGACCCTCTTCTGCCTGGCTGATTCGGTACTTCTTCCCGGCGATATAGGTCCAGGACAGAAAGCCAACGGCATAGTCCTCCTCGACGTCGAGGACCCGTCAGGCGTCCTCATCTACGAGGACTATGGGACGGATAGTCGTTGGGAGTATTCCTACTGATCGGCTGACGACCAGTTCGGTCGGTGTGTGAGTGACGCACTGACCTACGCGGACTAGAAACCGTAGAAATGCCGCTCGAAGATCGCGCGGCTGCGGCGCGTGATCCGGAGGTAGTCCTCCTCGAGTTCCGATCCACTGCCCGGGCCGTAGCCGCACCACCGTGCCACGGCCTCGAGGTCCCTCCGGGAGGAGGGCAGGAGGTCCGAGCCCCGACCGCTCCAGATGACGTTCGCCGCCCGGATGCGGGAGGCGAGGCTCCAGCTCTCGCGCAGCACGGCGGCGTCCTCCGTGGGTAGCAGTCCTTCGTCGGCGCAGGCGCCGAGACCGGCGAGGGTGGACTGGACCCGGAGCGCCGGAACGGCATGGGCGTGCTGCAACTGGAGGAGCTGCACCAGCCACTCGACGTCACTCAACGCTCCCCGCCCGAGCTTGAGGTGGCGTGACGGGTCTGCGCCACGGGGAAGCCGCTCCGCTTCCACCCGGGCCTTGATGCGCCGGATCTCCCGTACATCGGTCTCGTGCAGCTCCGCGGGATACCGCAGCGGATCGATGAGGTCCACGAACTCCGCCGCAAGTCCGTCATCACCCGCGAGCGGGCGCGCACGCAGAAGCGCCTGCGACTCCCAGGCGAGGGACCAGCGGCGGTAGTACTCCTTGTAGGAATCGAGCGAGCGCACCATGGCCCCCTGCTTGCCCTCCGGCCGCAGGGCGACGTCGATCTCCAGGACACGCTCCGCCTGGACCGGGGGCTTGCAGGGTTGCGTCAGCAGTGCCCCCAGGCGCGCCACGAGCTTCTCCGCCTGTTTCTGGGCAGCCGACCCGTCCACGCCGGGCAGGGGTCGGTGCACGAAGATGACGTCCGCGTCCGAGCCGTAGGTGATCTCCCGGCCCCCCTGTCGTCCCATGGCCATCACGACGACGTCGGTGAGCTGCTCCTCGCCGCTCCCGTAGAGCTGGTTCTCGGCGACGTGCAGTGCCCCGAGGACCGCGGCCCGGTCGGCGTCGGCCAGGGCCTCCCCCACCTCGGACTGTGAGAGCAGGTTCGCGCTGTCGGCGATGGCGATGCGGAGCAACTCACGACGCCGGATCAGGCGAATGAGCCGGATCGCTTCGCCCGCATCCGGGTGCCGCGACATCTTGGACCGGATCTCCTGCCACTGCGCCTCGAAGGAATCGGGCACGAGCGCCGCGTCCGATCCGAGCCACTTGGTGGACTCCGGCGACACCTCGAGGAGATCCGTGATGAACCGGCTGCTGGACAGCACGGCACACAGGCGCTCTGCCGCGGCATTGGAGTCACGCAACATGCCGAGATACCAGTGGCTCTCACCGAGCGACTCGCTGAGCCGGCGGAAGCCCAGCAGCCCTGCATCGGGATCCACGCCGTCCGCGAACCACGCCAGCAGGATGGGAAGAAGCTGCCGCTGGAGCATGGCGCGGCGCCGGAGCCCGCCCGTCAGGGCTTCGATGTGGCGCATCGCCCCACGCGGATCCTGGTACCCGAGGGCGGACAACCTGGCCTGGGCTGCCTCTGCCGTCAATTGGACGTCCTCGGGCCGCAGGGTGGCGGCGTTGTTCAGCAGCGGACGATAGAAGATCGACTCGTGGAGCCGCTTCACGAGCTTCCGGGTGCGCTGCCACTTGTCGTGGAGGTTCTGTGCGCTGGGTCGCGCAGTCACCATGGACCCCTCGGACGACCGCGCGAGCGCTCGCAGCGCTGTGTCGTCCTGGGGCATCAGGTGGGTGCGGCGCAGGTGCGCGAGCTGGATCCGGTGTTCCAAGACCCGCAGATAACGGTACGCGTCGTCGAGGTCGAGGGCATCGGAGCGGCCGACGTACCCTGCGGCACTGAGTGCGCCGATCGCCGTCACGGTATCGCGGACACGGAGCGACTCGTCGAGCCGGCCGTGGACCAGCTGCAGCAGCTGCACGGAGAACTCGACGTCCCGCAGTCCTCCGGGACCGAGCTTGAGCTGCCGCCCCTCCTCCTCCCGTGGGATGTTGTCGGTGACCCTTCGGCGCATCGCCCGCACCGCCTCGACGAAGCCCTCCCGCTGCGAGGACGCCCAGACGAAGGGGGCGATGGCCTTCTCGTAGCGCGCGCCCAGCCCCGGGTCCCCCGCGACGGCTCGTGCCTTCAACAGTGCCTGGAACTCCCAGGTCTTCGCCCACCGCTCGTAGTACGAGACATGGGACTGAAGGGTCCGGACCAATTGCCCGTCCTTGCCCTCGGGACGCAGATTGGCGTCCACCTCCCACAGCGCCGGTTCGGGTGCTGACGAGTACACGCCACGGGCCATCCCCGAGGCCAGCCCGGTCCCGATCCTCGTCAGCAGCGTCTCGTCGACCTCGTCACCCTCCACCACGTAGACGACGTCGACGTCGGAGATGTAGTTGAGCTCCCGGGCGCCACACTTGCCCATCGCGATCACGGCGAGCTTCACGCGCTCCACCACGTCCGTCCCGTACACTTCGCCGAGCTCGGCGCGGGCCACGGCCAGGGCGGCTTCCAGCGCCGCGGCCGCCAGATCGCTCAGTTCACGGGCCACGATCGGCAGGTAGTCCAGGGGTGCCCAGTGGGACAGGTCGCGGACGGCGAGGTCCGTCAGGTACCGGCGGTAGGTGACCCGCAGTCGCCGGTAGGCGTCGACTCCCGTGAGTGCGGCCACCGGGTTGTCCTCGGCAGGATCGGCATCGACCGATTCCAGCAGCGCCGACCTCAGTGCATCGGGCTGCACGATCTCCGGGGTCGCAGGACCTGCCCGGACCACGTCGAGGTGTTCCGGGTGGCGCATGAGGAACTCGCCGAGGGCCTCCGATGCCCCGAGGAGCCGGAACAGCGGGGCCCGACGCTGATCGTCGCCGAATGCCGCCACCGCGGCCCTGCGGTCGACGGCGAGCAGCCGCACGAAGGACTGCAGCGCGAGATCCGGGTTCGCGGAGACCGCGAGTCCCCCGAACAGCTGGTCGTCATTGAGGTCGTGCAGTTCCGGCGCATCCAGGAACCGACGGCTCTTCTCGAGATCGGTGAAGCCATAACTGATCAGCTTGCGGTTAAGGCTCATGGAGCAACCCTAGCCAACCATCGGTCCGCGCCGGAGCCCGATCAGAGGATGTTCAGGTTCCGGCGGAGCTCGTAGGGTGTGACCTGGATCCGGTAGTCGTACCACTCGGCGCGCTTGTTCCGCAGGAAGTTCTCGAACACCTGCTCACCCAGGATGTCCGCCACCAGCTCCGACTCCTCCATGACACGGATGGCATCGTGCAGGCTCGCCGGCAGCGGGTCGTGCCCCATGGCACGACGCTCCGCGGCGGTCAGGCCCCAGACGTCGTCCTCGGCCGCGGATGGGAGCTCGTAGCCCTCCTCGATACCCTTGAGACCGGCCCCGAGGAGCACCGAGTAGGCGAGGTAGGGATTGCTCGCCGAATCGATACCGCGGTACTCGACCCGCGCGGACTGACCCTTGTTCGGCTTGTAGAGCGGCACGCGGACCAGCGCCGAGCGGTTGTTGTGCCCCCAGGAGAGGTAGCTGGGAGCTTCTCCGCCACCCCAGAGCCGCTTGTAGGAGTTGACGAACTGGTTCGTGACGGCGGTGAACTCGGGCGCGTGCCGCAGGATCCCCGCGATGAACTGGCGGGCCGTCGTGGAGAGCTGGAACTCGGCTCCGGCTTCGAAGAAGGCGTTGGAGTCCCCCTCGAACAGGGAGAAGTGGGTGTGCATCCCGGAGCCCGGGTGCTCGGAGAAGGGCTTGGGCATGAAGGTCGCATAGCTGTTGGAGGTGAGTGCCACCTCCTTGATGATGGTACGGAACGTCATGATGTTGTCGGCCGTCTGCAGGGCGTCCGCGTACCGCAGGTCGATCTCGTTCTGACCTGGTCCGGCCTCGTGGTGGCTGAACTCCACCGAGATCCCCACGGACTCCAGCATCGCGACGGCGTTGCGCCGGAAGTCCTGTGCCACGCCCCCGGGCACGTGGTCGAAGTAGCCCGCGTGGTCCACGGGGATCGGCTGCCCGTCGGTGCCGACCTCCGCCGATTTCAGCAGGTAGAACTCGATCTCGGGGTGCGTGTAGCAGGTGAAGCCCATGTCGGCGGCCTTGGCGAGGGTCCTCTTGAGCACACCCCGCGGGTCCGCTGTGGAGGGCTGGCCGTCCGGGGTCAGGATGTCGCAGAACATGCGGGAGGTCTGTTCGGTGTCCCCGCGCCACGGCAGGATCTGGAAGGTGGAGGGATCCGGCTGCGCCAGCATGTCGGACTCGTACACGCGGGCCAGGCCCTCGATGGAGGATCCGTCGAACCCGAGGCCTTCCTCGAATGCGCCCTCCACCTCGGCGGGTGCGAGGGCCACTGATTTGAGGGAACCGACGACGTCGGTGAACCAGAGGCGCACGTACCGGACGTCGCGCTCCTCGATGGTTCGCAATACGAATTCCTGCTGCCGGTCCATGGCCACCCTCATTCCTTCTCGTCGTCCTGCCCACCCCGGTTCCGGAGGTGGTGGATCGTTTCTGCCCGACGTCGTGCCCGTCCGGGGTGGTGCCCCGTCGCGGCGCTCGAGGGGCGCACGGAGCGCCCTGCCGCTCATCACTCTACTGATGTGCGGGCACGGATTCGGCGCGGGAGGTTCCGGCCATTCTGGCGTACCCACGTTAACGGGCGGTTACACGGTCTGATCCAGCGGTGCGCCCGGCCGATGACAGCCCGTGAGGGGTTCCGGCGGAGAAAATCCGGTCGCAGGGCGGCGGCCGGGTAGAGGACCCGGCAGAACGTCGGGCGGTAGGCGGCAAGGGACCCTCCGGAACCGGCGCCGGTACCGGACGGTCCAGTAGGCTCGATGCATGACTTCCGCCGAACTCCCTGCCCCCTACGGAGCGGGAGCCGCCGCAGCCTCGACGACGACGGTCCCAGCGGCGCCGAAGCCCATCACGCGGATCCGGACCCACCACCTGCAGCAGGCCAAGGACCAGGGCACTCGTTTCGCCATGCTCACCGCCTACGACCAGTACGCGGCGGAGATCTTCGACGTGGCAGGGATCGAGGTGCTGCTCGTCGGTGATTCCGCGGCGAACAATGTACTGGGGCACGCGACCACGCTGCCCATCACCCTCGACGAGATGATCCTGTTCAGTCGTGCGGTGAGCAGGGCCACCAGCCGGTCACTCGTGGTGGCGGATCTTCCGTTCGGCAGCTACGAGGTCTCACCCCAGCAGGCCGTGGAGTCCTCGGTCCGGCTTCTGAAGGAGGGTCTGGTGCATGCCGTGAAGATGGAGGGCGGTGCCGCGTATGCCGAGACGGTGCGTGCCCTCGTCCGCGCGGGCATCCCGGTCATGGCCCACATCGGATTCACCCCGCAGAGCGAGCACGCCCTCGGCGGATACCGCGTGCAGGGACGGGGGAACGCCTCGCAGCGGATCGTCGACGACGCCGTCGCGCTCTCGGACGCCGGTGCCTTCTGTGTACTGATGGAGATGGTGCCCGCCGAGACGGCCGCAGCGGTGGAGGCGACTGTCCCCGTGCCCACCATCGGTATCGGCGCGGGCTCCGGCACCACCGGACAGGTGCTCGTGTGGCAGGACATGGCGGGCCTCCGCGGGGGGCGGCAGGCGAGATTCGTGAAGCAGTACGCGGATGTACGGAGTGTCCTCGGCGATGCGGCCCGGGCCTACGGCGACGAGGTGCGGGACGGCACGTTCCCCGGCCCCGAGCACTCCTTCTGAGACGAAGCCCTCCGACCTCCGACAGGAAGCCGGACGGGACCTCCGACGGACAGCAGACACGATAGGGGTCGGGTCAGGAGAACCTCAGTCCTCCTCGTCCTCCGCATCCCATGCCTCATTGCGCTGACGGACCTTCTCGAGGGCGTTCTCCGCCTCGGCACGCGTGGGGTAGGGCCCGATCAACTGGGACCAGTCCGACTGCCGGTCCTCCTCGACCTCGTGCGTCCGCACATTGAACCAGTACTCCGTCATACAGACCTCCTTGATTCAGGACACGACCCCGTGTCTCCGGCCGGGAAGACGGGGCGCCACCTTTCGGTCACCGACCCGCCCACCTATAGGATCAAGGGTATGCCCCAGTCTTCCGCGACCGCGCCCGTCGGTACCCTGACGCCCGGTACCGTCTCACCGCAGCGCCCCGTTCCCTCGAGCATCGTGCGGCCCGAGTACGTGGGCCGCAAGGCTCCCCAGCCGTTCACCGGTTCCGAGGTGAAGACGCCGGAGACCATCGAGAAGATCCGCGTGGCCGGGAAGATCGCGGCACAGGCGATCGTCGAGGTGGGCCTTCACGCGCAGCCGGGTGTCACCACCGACGAACTCGACCGGATCGGCCACGAGTTCATCCTGGATCACGGCGCCTACCCGTCCACCCTCGGGTACCGTGGCTTCCCCAAATCCATCTGCTCCTCCCTGAACGAGGTCATCTGCCACGGCATCCCCGATTCCACCGTGCTCCAGGACGGTGACATCCTGAACGTCGACATCACGGCGTACAAGGATGGAGTGCACGGTGACACCAACTACACGTTCTGCGTGGGCGAGGTCGACGAGCAGTCCCGACTTCTCGTGGAGCGCACCCAGGAGTCCCTGCACCGGGCCATCCGGGCGGTGGCCCCGGGACGCGAGATCAACGTGATCGGCCGCACCATCGAGTCCTACGCCAAGCGCTTCGGTTACGGCGTGGTGCGCGACTTCACCGGGCACGGCGTCGGTGAGGCCTTCCACACGGGCCTGATCATCCCGCACTACGACGCCGCCCCCGCCTACAACCGCGTGATCGAACCGGGAATGGTCTTCACGATCGAGCCGATGCTGACCCTCGGTACCATCCAGTGGGACATGTGGGCTGATGACTGGACCGTGGTCACGAAGGACAGGAGAAGGACGGCGCAGTTCGAGCACACCCTCCTGGTCACCGACAGCGGCGCCGAGATCCTGACCCTGCCCTGACCGGTACCGCCCCAGCTCCACCCCGTGCAGGACTTCATCCCTCACCGGCTCGTGCCGGCCCACCTCGACGGAGAACAATGGCCAAGGACACCGACAAGAAGAAATCGAAGAAGCTCCCGGGCACCGTGATCGGGGTCGACATCGGCGGCACTGGGATCAAGGG
>JASLBS010000279.1 GCA_030146405.1 Arthrobacter sp. | reverse complement strand
GCACCATGTCCGCCGTGGGCTGGCGTTCACCACTCTCGAGGAGCGAGATGTAGTGCGTCGAGTACTGCCCTGCCCCCAACTCGGCCTGTGACAGGCCTTTCGCGCTCCGGGCCTGACGGAGCATGTCACCGAAACGCACGCACTATCCCCCTGGGTAAGTTCACCGAAACCCACTCCTGAGGGGGAGCGCTGTTTCCAATTCATCATATGTAACAGATGCACAGGACAAAAAGGAAAACAGTGGCAAAAGGATCAGATGAGTTGCCGTAGATGAGCGGCGAAGCCTGCGGCGACGCGTCCCACGGTACGGGAGGACGTCATCACCTGTAACGAGCCGGAGGCAACCCATTGAACCCTTGCGGACCTCGCTCGGTCCACCAGATCCACATCCTCGTCCTCAGTCATCGCACGGAAACCACCGAGGTCCACGTAGGTGCTGCCCCGCACGCCGAGGTTGGCCCCGTGGATGTGGTGGTGACCATCGTGGGACACGTACTCCTTGGACCAGAGCTGCAGTCGCTCGGCGTTGTCACCGGTGGGAATGGGGCGCACGGTCCCGAGGACGAGGTCG
Organism: Arthrobacter sp.; assembly: GCA_030146405.1. Classification (GTDB taxonomy): domain Bacteria; phylum Actinomycetota; class Actinomycetes; order Actinomycetales; family Micrococcaceae; genus Arthrobacter_D. The sequence continues at coordinate 7,881 of JASLBS010000279.1, read as the reverse complement.
TTCTCGTGGGCGAGCCAGTACTGATTCACGAGCCACATGCTGGATACCACGGTATCCGCGTCCGTATTGGCGATCCAGGTGTGTCGCGGGAGGCTCCGGGACCGCGCGAGCGCGAACCGGACGCCTGCGTCCCGTGCCGCTCCGACGGAATCGAAGTTCCCCGCGATCACGGAGAGCCCGGGGATACTTCGCGCCGCACGCGCGGAGTCATCGGTGCACCGGTCGAGGACCACGGTGATGGACACGAGGACCCGCGGGACGGTATGGAGGAAACGGCGACGGGCGGCATCGAGCGCCGTGAGGCAAGCGGGCAACCAGTCTTCCTCGTTGTGTGCGGGGACGACGACGACGATCTGGCCGGGCTTCACAGCAGGCCATCGCGGCGGGCGACAGAACCGCCGAGTGCCCGCCCGAAGACCTCGAGGAGGAAGTCCTCCTCCGTGTGGAGGCTCAGCGTCGTGAGGCCGGATAGTTCCCGCACTCGCTCGTGGACGCCATCGCCGTCGAGTTGCCATCCCTCGATGGGGTGCCGCCAGTGGCACAGCAACAGGACGCCGTCCTCGTCCAGGGACGTGGTGATCTGCCTGATCACCTCGTCGAGCTGGTCGGAGGACAGGAAGTAGCCTGTCTCCGACAGCACGATCAGATCGAACGGGCCGTCCCCACGTGGCCAGTCGCGCGGCACCGTAGCCAGCCGCGCAGTTGCAGCGGCGCTCGTGCTGAGCGCTTCGTTGGTTCGCCGGACCGCGGTCTCGCTGGTATCGAGGGCCAGGAGCACGTCGGAGACCGAGCTCAGCTCCTGGGCGAGAGCACCCACGGAACAGCCCACCTCGAGCACGCGGTGGAAACGGGGGCGCGGCAGACTCGCGATGGTCAGGGCCCGTTTCCGCCGCTCGTAGAACCGCTCCGCAACCTTCCAGGGGTCCGCCTCGTCCCGGTGCAGGCGTTCGAAGGTGGACGCCCCCTCCGTCACGAAGAAGGACTCGAAGCTGCGGGCGAAGTGCTCGAGGACCTGCGGTGTCAGCAGCACTTCATCCCCTGGAGCGTCGGAGAGGGGGAGCACCTGCGAGGCGTGGCTGGTGAGTGCTGCTTCCTTGAGGGCGACGTCGCCGGAGTTCAGGACGTACAGGGACAGCTCCGCGAGCTGGTCGGTCTGCTCCTCGGGTGTGCCCCAGTGCCACAGCCAGATCGGGTACTCCACCAGCGGCGTGTCCGAGGCGCGGCACACGGCTGCGGCGGCACGGCCCGCGGCATCGTGGTCAGGGTGACCGTCGTGCCGCCACGGGGCCGCGACGAGGGTCCGCGTCGCCTCGCCGTCGGCCAGTGTGCGACCGAGCACCTCAGCCGCATCGGCTTCGAGGAGCCCGCCGTCGGGCAGGCCGGCGAAGGTCACCTGCGCTGCGGGCGCCAGGAGCTGGAGGGCGGTAACGACCTCTTCGCGACGCAGGTCCGCCAGGCGTTGCGGGGGATGCGTGGTGGAGGAGGGGTGGGAGGATTCACCGTCGGTGAGGACGACGACGTCGCAGCGGACGCCGTCGCGCGCGAGCCTGGCAAGCAGCCCACCGGCGCCCAGCGTCTCGTCATCGGGATGCGCCGCGAGGAGGATGAAGCGCGTCGGCAGTCGACCGTCGAAGAGTGCCTCGATCTGGAGTTCCTGACCGTTACCGCGCTGCTCCTCCCACCTGCGCCACCTGCTCTCCGGGGTGCCCTGATCATGGTGGGTGAAAGTCACCATGCCGCGTCGCCTCGCTCGGCTGCATCGACGATCCGCCGGCCCAGAGCGGCGTCGTCACGCTCCGCGTGGTGCTGCCGAAGATAGACGTGCAGATCGGCCACACGTGCTGCGTGCCGGGCGTCGAAGGCCAGGGGTGCCGGTCCGAGCCCATGCGCCGCGGCGTCGAGCACCAGTTCGGCGCAGCGGAACACGGTGCCACGCACACGCGCCGCGAGCAGGGCACCGTCCTCACCGGAGGCCTTCCCCGCATCGAGGGTGACGGCGGCGTCCGCCAGGACGGTTCGTGCATCGTGCAGTGCGGTGTCCACACGGCCCAGATGCAGGAGGGCGATCTGGTCAGGGGTGCGGCGCCCCGACGCCGCGAGCAGGGTACGGGCGATACCGAGGGCGCCCCCGTACCAACAGGCCGCCACGCCGATGCCTCCCCATGCGAAGCCGTCCCTCGTGAGGTACCAGTCGTCGTCACCCACCGGCGTCGCGGACACGGCGTCGAAGTGTACCGAGCAACTTGTCACGGAGGGCAGGCCCCGGCTCACCCAGGCGGCGGCGGGCTCGGGCCGTACGCCCTGAGCGCGGAGATCCACCGCGAAGGCCCGGCGTCTACCCTCGCCCACATGCGCCGTGACGATCGCGCGGTGCAACCGGTCTGCCAGCGAGCACCAGGGTTTGGTACCCGACAACGTCCACGTACCGTCCAGCGCTCGGCCGGCGGTGAGCGCGACACCGGGGCTCTCGGCCGCGAAGACACCCCAGACGGCGTCGGGCTCGGGGGTGGGGATGGCGCCGGCCTGGTCGAGGATGGCGAGTGCATCGAGGTGCGGCTCCACCACGCGGGCCACGGTGAGGTCCTCGGCGGCGATCGTGCTGAGGAGTTGCCAGATGACGCCGGTTCGACCCGACCCGGGGAGGGGGACCAACGCTCCGAGCTCTGCGGCCAGATCGAGGGCCCGATCCATGGAGGATCGTGCAGCCTCCATCCGGTCCGTGAGGAACGGGAAGAGCTGCGCCTGGCTGGACGCCACGGTCCCGGAGGTCATGCGGGACACGTCATGGCGTAGTGGGGGCAGGAGAGAACCATTGGCTGAAGTCTACTGATCTTCCGAGCCGGTCCTGTCGGTGTCATGCTGCGCACCGTACCCGCTGGCGCCGACAATCCAGTGGCAAAGTCACCGGAAGGCGGGACCACCCGTGTGGATCATGAGGATGACCCCGACGATACCCACCACCCACGAGAGACTGTTGGCGGAATTCCTGCTCATCCAACCCTCCACCCGCAGGAGCAACGGGGTCACCCGGCGCGTGGCGGACACGCGAAGGACCAGCAGGACGACGGCGGGCAGTACCATCACGGCGCAGTACGCGGCGAGGGCCACTCCTGCGGAGGGCCAGCCGACGCCAGAGGCCGTCAGGGTGGCGATCGCCGCCAGGTAGGGGAGCATCGTGACGAGTTCCACCAGTCCCGCGAGCAGGGCGAGGCCCACGAGTGGGAGGAGACCGCGGCCCTGCCCACCCACGGCGCGGGTGCGGAACCGGCTGAAGTGTCCGGGTACTGCGCCCGTTTCCTTCTGCTGCTTTGCCTGCCGTTCGAGGACGAAGCTCCAGGTGACCAGGAGCGCTCCGATGAGGAACGCGAGCACGAACCCCGGACGGGACGTGAGGATCACGCCGTACTGCTCGATCACTGCGTCCGCCCCGAAGAAGATCGCCATACCCACCGCGAAGTAGAACACTGCGATGGTGAGCAGGAAGAGGATGATCCGGCCTGCACGAACGCGGCCGGGTGCGAGCATCAGCCAGAGCGGGATGAGGAGGGTGCCGAAACTCGTGGAATCGATCAGCGCCAGAACAAGAAGGCCGCCGGCCAGGGGAAGAGTCATGGGTGGGACACTACGGAGCGCCGGGCGGGCGTCGCGCCCGCCGAAAGACCTACTGGGCCGATCCACCCACCCCTTTCGGCCGATTCCCGCGCCTCCGTCGATGTGATGGACTTCAGCCATGACAACCGCTTCTCCGCGAGCCCGAACGGGACGGGCGCGCCGCTCGCTGCCGGGGATCGGGTCCGCCCGTGGCCGCACTGCGTGGACTGCAGCGGGGACGTTCGTCGCCGGATCGGCGCTCCTCGCGCTCGGGCTCACAGGTCAGGGGCAGTTGCCGGGGCTGGCACTCGTGCAGGACGCGCCGCCGTCGTGGTTCGTGCCGTCGTTGCTGGTGGGCTGCCTCGCCATGCTGGGCAAACGGGCTGCGCCCGTCACCGCGCTGTTGGTGGGGGTCGCAGCCTTCGCGGTGGACATCATCCTCGGCGGGAGCATCGCCGGCTTCCTGTACATCATCGACCTCCTCTACAACGCGGCGCTCATCGGTTCACCGCAGGTCCGCCGGGCGCTCTGGATCGCCGCCTGTATCGTCATCGCCGGCCCCACCGTTGCCGTGCTGGTCGCCACGGCCGAACTGCGCTGGGGTGTGCTGATGGGACTGCAGCAGGCAGTGCTCTATCTCGGCCCACTGTGGTGGGCCCGGGACGTACGGACCACCACGGAACTCGCGGCCGTTGCCGCGGCCCGTGCCGATGCGGTCGAGCGGCTCGCGGAGTCGGAGCGGTGGAATGCGGTACGAGCCGAGCGTGATGCGCTGGCCCGCGACCTCCACGACGCCGTCGCCTCCCACCTCTCGGCGATCGCGCTGCACTCCGGTGGTGCTCTCGCCACGGCCGCTGATCCGGCCAAGGACCGCCGCGCGCTCGAACTGACGCGCAGATCGGCGCTCGAGTCGATGCAGGAGATGCACTCGCTGATCGCGCTGCTGCGTGAGCCGGAGCCCTTCGGAGATCCCGACGGTGCTACCCGGCTGCCGGGCCTGGCGGACATCCCTGAACTCGTGGACCAGGCCCGCAGCACCGGGCGTCAGGTGGAACTGATCGGTCTCGAGCGCGCAGGCGACTACCCCGCTCCGACAGGACTGGCGGGCTACCGGATCGTGCAGGAGTCCCTGGCGAATGCGGCGAAGCATGCACCCGGCGAGGGTGTCGAGGTCCGCATCGAGCCATCGGACTCCCGCATAGCCCTCAGCATCAGCAACAACCGCACGGCCGACGGGCAAGGGTCCAGCACCACGTGTGTGACGGGCGCAGGCCTGGGTCTGATCAATATGCGCGAGCGTGCTGCCGCCCTCGGTGGCACCGTGCGGATCGACGCCCGGCCCGGGACGTGGACCGTGACAGCAGATCTCCCGCGTACCTCGGGAGACCCAGCATGACGACGGACCCCATCACCGTCCTCCTGGTGGACGATCACGCCGCCATCCGGGCCGGACTCCGCTTCATCCTGGAGACTGCCCCCGACATCCGCGTGGTCGGGGAGGCGGCCGACGGTGCCGGTGCGATCACGAATGCCGCCGCACTCCATCCCGACGTGGTCCTCATGGACATCCGGATGCCGGGGATCGACGGCGTCGACGCGACCCGGCACATCACGTCCCACGGCAACGCCAGGGTCCTGATCCTCACCACGTTCGACGTGGACGACTACGTGTTCAGCGCGCTCCGGGCCGGTGCTGCGGGATTCCTGCTCAAGACCGTGGAGCCCGCTGCGCTTCTCGACGCCGTGCGGCGGGTTGCCGACGGTGATGCGGCCTTGGCGCCCGAGGTGACGAGGAAGGTTCTCGACGCGTTCGTCCTCCTCGATGCCGAGCACGGGAACCGCCAGGCCGCCGTACCTCCCGTGGGAGCAGGATACGGGCTGACCGAGCGGGAGCTCGATGTCCTCGGGCTCGTCGCGGACGGATGCTCCAACCGCGCGATCTCCGCGGAGCTGCGGATCTCCAGCGGCACCACGAAGACCCACGTGTCCCGGGTGCTGACCAAACTGGGCTGCGCCACGAGGACCCAGGCCGCGATCCTGGCCCGGGAGGAACGGCTCGTGATCGGGAGGGAGCAGCCCTAGGTGAGTTCCGGCCTCGTGATGACCGCGATGTCGGAGTTCCCCGAACCGGCACGCTGTGCCTCGGTCAGCGACTGCAGGAGGGCCGTCACCGCGGGCAGCGGGTCCGGCGTGGAGCGCAGGATCAACCGTGCGTCCTTGGCGAGCAGATCTGCGGAGAACTGGGTGTCCTCGAAGGTGCCCGCGGTGATCACGGCGCCCTTCATCCCGGCGATCGCTCCGAGCCCGGTGCCCTGCAACAGGTCGAGGACAGCCGCGGCATCGAGACCGTTCGCCTGCCCCAGCCGCAACGCCTCGACGAGTCCCTGGAGCGAGACCCCGAGGGCGAGATTCGCGAGCAGCTTCCCTGTCGCGGCGTCCGAGGGAGTGGTGACACGGCGCAGGCGCTCGGCGTCACCCCACAGTGCGGCGAGGGGTTCGACGACGTCGACGTCCTCGGGTGCGCCGCCGAGCAGCACGCCGAGCGTGCCGGCGCGTGCCGGCGCGAGGCTCCCGATCACCGGGCCGTGGACGTACCGGACACCGGCGGCAGCTGCGTAGTCCGCGAACTCCCGGGCGTCCTCGGGGGACACCGTGGTGACGTCGAACCAGACCGCCTCGGCGGGCAGCTCCAAGCCTGAGAGCACAACCTCACGGACGGTGTCGGGACCGAACAGCACGGTCATCACCACGTCGGCGTCGCGGACTGCATCCTCGATCGAGTCCGCCTGCCTGGCACCGGAATCCCGCAACCGGTCGACGGCGCCCGCCGTCCGGTTCCAGGCGGTGAGTTCATGCCCTGCGGCGAGAAGATGGACGCCGAGCTCGTGGCCCATGCGTCCGACGCCGAGCAGTGTGATCTTCATGGGGATGGATCCTTCCGTGGTCTTCCGTGGTGTTCGATCGATCGGTACTACCGGTCAGCCCTTGCTGCCGTGGGCCTCGAGCGCCACCGGCTGCCATTCTTCCCAGGATGCCAGGCGGGATTCGTAGTCCGCCTTCGCGATGCCGAGCGGTGCCTCACCGAAGAACGCACGCAGCGGCGGGTTCTCGGAATCGACGATCGTGAGGATCGGTCCGCGCGTAGCGGTAGGATCCCCGGGCGTTCCTACACGGCTGGGCCGGTTCGCGGCCTGCTCCCGGACGCCGTCGTAGGCGTCGATCGCGGTGGCGTGCTTCGCGGAGCTTCCGCCCCAGTCGGTCGAGAAACCGCCGGGCTCGATCAGGGTCACCTTGATGCCGAATCCGGCCACTTCCTGGGAGAGTGCCTGGCTGAGGCCCTCGAGGGCCCACTTCGACGCGTGGTAGGCGCCGACGGTCGGGAAGGCGGAGATGCCGCCGATCGAGGACACCTGGATGATGTGCCCGCTGCCCTGCTCGCGCAGGTAGGGGAGCGCGGCCTGCGTGACCCAGACGGCACCGAAGAGGTTGGTCTCGATCTGGTCGCGCAACTCACTCTCGCTGAGCTCCTCGACCATGCCGAACTGGCCGTAGCCGGCGTTGTTGATGACGACGTCGAGCCTGCCGAAACGCTCCTGCGCCTGCTGGACGGCGGCGAAGACCGCACTGCGGTCCGTGACGTCGAGCGAAAGGGGCAGGACACGATCACCGTAGGTGTCGACCAGCGCGCTGAGGCTGTCCGTGCTGCGCGCCGTGGCGGCCACCGAGTCGCCTCGCTCCAGGGCGGCTTCCGCCCATTCACGGCCGAAGCCGCGGGATGTTCCTGTGATGAACCAGACCTTGCTCATGGTGCTCTCCTGATTGCGGGAAGGGAGGTTGTGGGGGAGTCAGTCGGCACTGACTTGGCGGCGGAACGTGTCCCGCTTGATGTGGAGGTCCCAGAGGATCTCCGCGAGGACGTCCGGGTCCTTCTCGGGGTCGCCCTCGATGATCCGGCCGCCGATGATGAGCTGGGACACCTGGATGCCCTCCTCGCCGAGTACCTCGTTGAGCAGTTGCACGTAGGCGGCCTGACCGGCGAAGGCCACGGAGGTGCCGGTGACCGATCGGCCGGGCTTGACAGCCGAACCGCCGTTGACGAACAGGATGGTGCCGCGGTTCTCGCCGAGGAAGCGCATCCCGGGAACCACTTGGTGCACTGCAGCCACCGGGCCGTAGATGGAGAACTCGACGGGGCCCACGAGGTCCGCAGGAGTGGTCTCGAGGACCGGCCGCATGAAGTCCTTCTGTGGCAGCGGGCTGTACTGCAGCACCTCGATCGGGCCGAGCGTC
>JASLBS010000219.1 GCA_030146405.1 Arthrobacter sp. | reverse complement strand
GTACATCAGCTCCACGTCCCGAGCTGTGTCACTCGCTAGTGGGATAGTGAGCGTCGCAGAAGTTCCGTTACCGCTGCGTTGATGCTGGCGTCCGGCTGGCACAGCAGAAGGCCCCGGTTCCCTCTGCTGACGGGGGAACCGGGGCCTTCCCGGTTGGCGGTGACGGTGGGAGTTGAACCCACGTTGGCTTTTACACCAAACAACATTTCGAGTGTTGCACCTTCGGCCGCTCGGACACGTCACCAACGCCGCTACTTTACCGGGTGGGATGCCCGAGTCCCAAAACGGACGGCAGCGGCCGCCTCGAGCGGAACCTAGGGGAGCTCGATGACCTCGTTCTTGCCCGAGCTCGGCTTGGTGCCGGTCACGATGCCCTTGACCATCTTCACGGCCGAGACCACGCGGGGTGCGTCCATGTACCAGTACTCAGCGGTGTCCGCGTCCACGTGGATGAGGGCGACGGCGGGGTCTTCCCGGCCGTTCTCGAACCATGCCGATACCGCGGGGCTCCACAGTTCGTCGATCTTCGCCTGGTCCTTGGTGAGGGTGGCCGTCCCGGCCACGGAGACCCAGCCCTTGCCGGTGTTCGCGCTGACGTTCACCTGCGGGTTGGCGCGGATCTCGTCGGCCTTGGGGGAGGGGTCCTCCGTGAAGAACCAGAGGTCTCCGTCGAAGTCCTTCGCCTGCAGTGCCAACGGCCGGCTCACGAGCTTGCCGTCGAGGCCTACCGTGGTGAGGTTGGCGATGTCGGCCTTGCCGAGGATCTCCTGTACTTCCTTCAAACCGTCCTGCTGGTCTGCCACGTCTGCTCCTTCATGAGGTCTACTGCGGATTTACTAAGCCTACGCAGTATTTTCGGAGCGTGCCCGCTGCAGGGCGAAGAACTCCCTGAGCAGCAGTGCGCATTCGTCCTCCCGGACACCTGGGAAAACCTCGGTCCAGTGGTTGAGCCGGGGTTCGCGCAGCACGTCGAACACCGACCCCGATGCACCTGCCTTCTCGTCCCACGCCCCGAACACGATGCGCGGGATCCGCGCCAGCACGGAGGCGCCGGCGCACATGGCACACGGTTCGAGGGTCACCACCAGCGTGCAGCCCGCGAGCCGCCAGGAGCCCAGCTTTGCGGCGGCAGCGCGGATCGCCTGGACCTCGGCGTGCGCCGTCGGATCCCCGAACTCCTCGCGCTGGTTCCAGCCGGTCCCGATCACACGGCCGTCCGGGCCTACGACGACGGCGCCGATCGGCACGTCCGCGCTGGTTGCCGTGGCTTCAGCCGCTTCGAGGGCCAGGCCCATCCACTCCCAGTGCTCCGGGTGCAGGGGTGCGGGGAGGGGAGTCATGGCCCCAATGGTACTTTTGACCCATGCGCGTACTGGTAGTCGACCACCCCCTGGTAGCCCACAAACTCACGGTTCTCCGGGACAAGGACACGTCGTCGCCGGTGTTCCGGCTCCTCACGGAGGAACTCGTCACGCTCCTGGCCTACGAGGCCACGCGCGATGTGCGGGTGCAGCCGGTCTCCATCGAGACGCCGGTCACCTCCACCCAGGGCACGGGCCTCGTGAAGCCCACCCCGCTGGTGGTCCCGATCCTGCGGGCGGGCCTCGGGATGCTGGAGGGTATGACGCGCCTCGTGCCGACGGCGGAGGTCGGCTTCCTCGGCATGGCGCGCAACGAGGAGACCCTCGAGGCCATCACGTACGCCGAGCGGCTGCCGGACGACCTCACGGGACGTCAGGTGTTCGTCCTCGATCCCATGCTGGCCACGGGTGGCACTCTTCGCGAGGCCATCAAATTCCTCTTCGCCCGCGGTGCTGCGGACATCACCTGCATCTGCCTGCTCGCGGCACCGGAGGGCCTTGCAACGCTTCAGGAGGAACTGGACGGCAGGAACGTGACGATCGTGCTCGCGTCGATCGACGAGAAACTGAACGAGAAGTCGTATATTGTCCCCGGCCTCGGGGATGCAGGGGACCGCCTCTACGGCGTCGTCGGCTAGGTCCGGCGCGGGGTTCCACCCGTCATGCCGGTCTCCGCCACGGGAGCTGAACCACGATAGAACGAACCGATGAGAGTAATCCCCCGAACTGCATACCCGGATCCCGATGCCCACATGCTGGACTTTCCGGCATTGTTACTTGCGCGTCGGCGATTGTTACATGCGATAATTCGAAGCGTGAACACCAACTCACCCACATCTGCAGCCGCAGTTCCCTCCTCGGACTTTCTGTCCGGAGCGAATCTCCGCTGTTATCGAATGCATGCGTAACGGTTACACCCAAACCTTCCTACGCATTCCCTGCCCGACGTCGGGCATCCTTTCTCATCCCGACCGGGCACATCCCGCATTCGAGCCGTGATGACGGCACACTTCACGAGGTTGTTTTCATGTCAGTCAATCCTGGGTACGTCCATATCTCCCTCCGCTCCCCGCAGAGCCGCGATGCCCGCCAGCGGTTCGCTCCTTCCGGCGAGCTGCACACGTCACAGCTGCCCATCACCCGCTCCCGGCTCCAGGCGGTACCCGGGGCCGAAACTGCGTACCCGATGAGTGCTCCCATTCCTGTGGTCGCGCCGAACGGCGTGCCTGGCCCCCAGGCGGTCTCGGGCGACACCGCCGCCCGCGGGTTCGTGCTCTACGTGGCGCTCGACGAAGCCACGGCAGCGGCCGCCGGCACCACCTTCTCGAAGCTCGCACAGGACGTCCGTGCCTACGTGAACTCGTTGGTGCCCACTGCTGAGAGCCACGCCGCCGTCGCCCTCGCGCCGGCCGACGCTCCGGGCTCCGACATCGATGTTGTCCGCGCGGCCCTCGGCGACCCCACGGTCGCCCGGCGACCGCGACCCGAGGCGGCCCCCGCTCCGGCGCAACCGGCCCGGCCCACCGGCGTCCTGATCGACCTGGCGCGGCGGGAGGTGCATCTCGACGGTGACACCCTGAACCTGACGTTCAAGGAGTTCGAACTGCTCAACTACCTGGTGGAGAACGCCGCCCGGACCGTGGGCCGTGACGAGCTGCTCAGTGGGCTGTGGCGCAACGCGGACGAGGTACCCAACGAGCGCACCATCGACGTCCACATCCGCCGCCTGCGCTCCAAGCTGGGACGCCTGGCCAACACCGTACGCACGGTGCGCGGGCAAGGGTACCGCTTCTACGATCACCCCGAGGTCGTGGTCTGGGCGGCGCCGGAGTACTCCATCTAGCCGAGGACGTACGGGAGCGAGGCCATAGAATTCGGATCATGGCCTCCTCCCACCTCAAGAAGCTCCTGCTCCTGCGCCACGCCAACGCCGAGTTCAAGGAGGGCGTCCCGGATCACGAGCGTTCGCTCAGTTCCAGGGGCCATGCGGATGCTCCCCTGGCGGGGCGCTGGATGCTCGAGAACGACGCCGTTCCCGACTTCATCCTCGTCTCCACGGCACTTCGTGCCCGGCAGACCTGCACCTGGGTGTGCAAGGAACTCGGCGACAAGGCACCAACCCCGAAGCTCGAGGACGATCTCTACGCCGCACGCCCGGCCGAGATGCTCAGCCTCATCAACCATGTGCCCGCAACCGTCACGAGCCTTCTGGTGATCGCGCACAACCCCGGTGTCCAGGAACTGGCCATGAGCCTCGCGTCCGTGCGCTCCAGCGAACGGGCTGTCATGGACCTGGCCACCGATTACCCCTCCGCGGGATTGACGGTCATGACCTTCGACGGCGAGTGGGCCGAGCTGGACGGGCGCGACGCCGATGTCACCGACTTCGTGGTGCGCCGCGCCTCCACCCTCCGCTGACCTGACCCTCCGCGGAGCTGTGAGCCGCTCCGGCCGGCCCGCCGCTCGCTACATCCCGTACTTCTCGAGCAGCCGGAGCCACACCTCACTGACCGTGGGGTAGGCCGGGACCGCGTGCCACAATCGGCTCAGCGGTACCTCGCCCACGACGGCGATCGTGGCGGAATGCAGCATCTCCGACACCTCCGGCCCGGCGAAGGTGACGCCCACCAGCACCCTGCGGTCCTCGTCCACCACCATCTGAGCCCAGCCCCTGTAGTTGTCCGAGTGGAGCGCGGAACCGCCCACCGCGATCTCCAGGGAGGTCTCTGAGGCGTTGACGCCGTCCTTCCGCGCCTGCTCGAGGGTGCGGCCCACCATGGCGATCTCCGGATCAGTGAAGACCACCTGCGGTACGGCGCCGCGATCCGCCGTCGAGGTGTACGGGCTCCAGTCCGGGGCCGAGTCGCCGAGCTGCCCGTGTGCGCGGGCCGCGATGGCATCCGCCGTCATGCGGGCCTCGTATTTGCCCTGGTGGGTCAGCTGCACCTTGCCGGCCACGTCACCCACTGCGTAGAGCCAGCCGCCGGTGTCCGGCACGCGGCCGGTGTCATCACTCGTGAGTTCCTTGGGGTCCAGGCCGAGGGCTTCGAGGCCGATGTCCGTGGTGTGCGGGTGGCGACCCGTGGAGACGAGGAGCTTGTGAGCCCTGACGGGCTGGTCGCCGCCGATGTGGAGTACGAACTCGTCGCCCTCCTTGCGGACGGACTCGGTGGTGGTCTCCGTCAGCACCGTTACCCCCTCACCGCGCAGTGCGTCCAGTACCAGGTCCGAGGCTTCCTGGGGGAAGTTCCCGAGGATTCCGGTGCGCGCGATGATCGTCACGTCCGCGCCGAGCCGGGCATACGCCTGGGCGAGCTCGACGCCGGCCACGCCGGCACCGAGGACCGCGAGGCTCGGTGGAACCTCCTTGGCGGACGTGGCATCGCGGGTGGTCCAGTAGTCGAGGTTCGCGAGGCCGTCGATCGGCGGGACGGTGGGGGTGGAGCCGGTGGCCAGGACCACCGCCTGCGTGGCCCGGTACCGGGACGTGGAGCCGTCGTCGTGCGCGATGGTGACCTCTCGCTCCCCGGTCAGTTTCGCCCAGCCGCGCTCGAGGGTGATGCCGGCCGAATCGACCCATTCCGCCTGCGAGGAATCATTCCAGTCGGAAGTGAAGGAGGTCCGCCGATCGAGCACCTGCTGCACGTCGAGCGAACCTGTGACCGCCTCGCGTGCACCGCTGACGTTCCGGGCGGCAATCAGGGCTGTGGAGGAACGGAGGAGGGCTTTGGAGGGCATGCAGGCCCAGTAGGAGCATTCCCCGCCCACGAGGTCGGCCTCGACGATCACGGCCGACAGGCCCTTCTCCACCACCCGTCCTGCAACGTTCTCGCCGACGGCGCCGGCACCGATCACAATGACATCAATGGTCTGGAGTTCACTCATAGGCCGAGCTTCGCACTCCCCGGAGGGGTGGGCAACCCACAAAAAATGCCCCGGCCGGAGCCGGGGCATTTCGAGGGGTTCTGGTGAACCGTGGTGCGCGCGAAGGGATTCGAACCCCCAACCTTCTGATCCGTAGTCAGATGCTCTATCCGTTGAGCTACGCACGCATCCGTAGTCCGTCGATTCGCAGTGCGAATGAGTCCTACAAGCGGGCTGTTTGGCCGTAGACAACTTTAGCGTGGATTCGCCATGGTACCTAATTCAGGCGGAAGTACCCGACCGGGTAGACCGGTACAGGTGACCTTGATCACAGTAGACTCCCTGATAGTCGGCGGGAAGTACCGCAGTATCGCGAATTCAGCCTCCGTTCCGGAGATTGTTTCGCGAACCCCGCCGTCAACGGAAACACTCCACCCCTAGCATCGGTACACATCCAGCACCCAACGAAGGGAACACCTGATGGGCGATTTCGCACTCCAGCCATCGGCCGATGCCGTGACCACCAATTCCGACCGGGGTTCGCTCGGTGCGGGGCCGTTGTCGTATGGGGGTTTGGTGGGGTGGGTGCGGGAGGTGGAGTTACTCACCAAGCCTGCTTCGGTGGTGTGGGTGGATGGCTCCGGGGAGGAGAACACACGGCTCACGGATGAGCTGGTGGACGCGGGGACGTTCGTGCGGTTGAACCCGGAGTTGTTCCCGCATTCTTTTGCGGCGTTCTCGGATCCCAGCGACGTGGCCCGGGTGGAGGAGCAGACCTACATCTGCTCGCAGACTGAGGGCGCGTCGGGGTTCACGAACAACTGGATGGACCCGGCCCAGATGAAGAACAAGCTCACGGGTTTGTTCGCCGGTTCCATGCGGGGCCGGACCATGTACGTCATCCCGTTCGTGATGGGCCACCTCGAGGCGGAGGATCCGAAGTTCGGGGTGGAGATCACCGACAGCGCCTACGTGGTCACCTCGATGCGGATCATGGCGACCATCGGCACACCCGTCCTGGAACGCATGCGCGCACTGAACGCAGAATTCGTGCCCGCCCTGCACTCCCTCGGCGCCCCCCTGGCCGAGGGGGAAACGGATGTGGCCTGGCCGTGCAACGAGGACAAGTGGATCGTGCACTTCCCCGAGGAGCGCTCCATCTACTCCTACGGCTCCGGGTACGGCGGCAACGCCTTACTGGGCAAGAAGTGCTACGCACTGCGCATCGCGTCCGTCATGGCCCGCGACGAGGGCTGGCTGGCCGAGCACATGCTGATCCTGAAACTCACCTCACCGCAAGGTAAGGCCTACTACCTGTCGGCTGCGTTCCCGTCGGCGTGCGGGAAGACGAACCTCGCCCTCCTCGATCCGACCATCGAAGGGTGGAAGGTCGAGACCCTGGGGGACGACATCACCTGGATGCGCTTCGGCAAAGAGGGTGAGTTGCGGGCGGTGAATCCCGAAGCGGGCCTGTTCGGTGTCGCCCCCGGTACCGGGTGGCACACCAACCCCAACGCGATGCGTGCGATCGCCAAGGGCAACACGGTGTTCACGAATGTCGCCCTCACCGACGACGGCGGCGTCTGGTGGGAAGGCATGACAGAGGAGGTACCCGCACATCTGACGGACTGGCAGGGCCGGGACTGGACCCCCGACCTCGGTAGGGACCTGGGGCGGACGGCGGCGCATCCGAATGCCCGGTTCTGCACGCCGATCGATCAGATCGACATGCTCGCCGAGGAGTTCAACCGCCCCGACGGGGTCGAGCTCTCCGCGATCCTCTTCGGCGGACGCCGGAAAACCACCATCCCCCTGGTCACCCAGTCACGGTCCTGGGCGAACGGGATCTTCATGGGCTCCACCCTGTCCTCCGAGACCACCGCCGCCGCAGCAGGAGAAATAGGACGGGTGCGTCGGGACCCGATGGCGATGCTCCCCTTCATCGGGTACGACGCCGGAGACTACCTGCGTCACTGGCTTGATCTCAGCGCCGACGCCGACCAGGCACGCCTGCCGAAGATCTTCTTGGTGAACTGGTTCCGCCGCACGAAGACCGGCGGGTTCGCCTGGCCCGGCTTCGGCGACAACGCCCGCGTCCTCAAATGGGTCATCGAACGCCTCGAAGGTACCGCCGACGCCGTGGAAACCCCCATCGGGTACGTCCCCACCGGGCACGCCCTGGACCTCACCGGCCTGGACATGACCCCCGCCGACGTCGAAGCAGCCGTGCACGTCGACCCCACCGAATGGGCCCAGGAACTCGACGGTATCCAGCAATGGTACGACCGCTTCGGCACCACCCTCCCCAACGAACTCACCCACCAACTCCACGAACTCGAACAACGCTTCACCACCGCCTGAGCCCCGACACGAGAAGGCCCCCTCCCGCGGGGAGGGGGCCTTCTCGTGTCGGAGGACGACGGTGGCGCTAGTCGCGGATGACGGCGAGGACGCGCTCCACGAGCTTCTCGAGCGTCTCGGGGTCCACGGCCTCGGCGTTGAGCCGGAGGTAGGGCTCGGTGTTCGACGGGCGGAGATTGAACCACCAGTCGCCGTGGTCCGGGGTGAAGGTCAGGCCGTCGAGGTCGTCCACCACCACGCCGTCCTGCTCGAACTCGCTGCGTGCCCGGGCGATGGAAGCGTGCAGGTCCTGCACCTTCGAGTTGACCTCGCCGGAGGAGAAGTAGGGCTCGTACTCACGGCCGAGGTCCGAGAGCTGGCCGTCCTGCTCGCCCAGGGCCGCAAGAACGTGCATTGCCGCGAGCATCCCGGTGTCCGCGTTCCAGAACCCACGGAAGTAGTAGTGGGCGGAGTGCTCCCCGCCGAACACGGCGCCTTCCTCGGCCATGACGGCCTTGATGAAGGAGTGGCCCACGCGGGTGCGTACGGGGCGCCCGCCGTCGTTGCGGATCAGTTCCGGGACCGCGCGCGAGGTGATCAGGTTGTGGATGATCACTGGTTCGGGCTCGCCGGCAGCCTGGGCGCGGGCGATCTCACGGCGGGCCACCATCGCGGTGATGGCACTGGGTGAGACGGGGTGGCCCTGCTCGTCGATGATGAAGCAACGGTCGGCATCGCCGTCGAACGCGATCCCGATGTCCGCGCCGTGCTCCACGACGGCGGCCTGCAGGTCGCGGAGGTTCTCCGGTTCCAGCGGGTTGGCCGGGTGGTTGGGGAAGGATCCGTCGAGCTCGAAGTAGAGGGGGACGATCTCGAACGGCAACGCGGGCAGGAGCGCGTCACCGAGGACCGCAGGGGTGGTGAGACCGGCCATACCGTTACCGGCATCCACCACGATCTTCAGGGGACGCGAGACGGAGAGGTCCACCTGGTCGCGGAGGAAGCGCGAGTACTCCTCGAGGACGTCGCGGACGCTGGTCTGGCCCTTGACCTCCACGCCGGGGATGGTGCCCTCGGCAAGATACTGCTCGGCCCGCTCCTGGACGTCCTTGAGTCCCGTCTCGGAGGAGACCGGCACGGCCCCTGGGCGGGTCATCTTCATCCCGTTGTACTGGGCGGGGTTGTGGCTGGCGGTGAACGTGACACCGGCCGCATTCAACGTGCCGCTCGCGTAGTACAGCTCGTCCGTGGAGATGAGGTCCAGGAACAGGACGTTCGCGCCCCGCAGCGTGGCTCCCTCGGAGAACGCCTTCGAGAACTCGGGGGAGGACGGACGCATGTCCCCGCCCACCAGGATCGTCTCACCGGCCAGCTCCAGCGAATCCACGAAAGCCGCGCCGACGGCCCGGACCGAGTCCACGGTGATGGTCTCACCGACGATGCCGCGCACGTCGTAGGCCTTGAAGGATGCAGAGAGATCGAGGAGTGTAGTCACGTCTGGAAGTGTATCGGCTGACTTCGAACCGGAGGTTGCGCACATACCGGCACCATCACATGGAGTGGGGGAGCTGGCTGGGATACTGGGGAAATGTCGCCGACCACCACCCTGAACGAGCAAGCCTCCGCCATCCTGCACACACTCGTCGGGTCGCAGGAGGCGCAGTTCCACGACGGCCAGTTCGAAGCGATCGAAGCGCTCGTGGAGGATGGACGGCGCGCACTCGTCGTCCAGCGGACGGGGTGGGGTAAATCCGCCGTGTACTTCGTGGCGAGCCTGCTCCTCCGCGCCCGCGGGGCCGGGCCCACACTGATCGTCTCCCCGCTCCTCGCGCTCATGCGGGACCAGGTGGCGGCTGCCGCCCGGGCAGGCGTCCGCGCCGAGGCCATCAACTCCGCGAACCAGACGGAGTGGCAGGAGATCATCGCCAAGCTCCAGGCGAACGAGGTGGACGTCCTCCTGGTCTCGCCCGAACGCCTGAACAACCCGTCCTTCCGGGAGCTGTACCTGCCCGAACTCATGCGGCGCACCGGCCTCCTCGTGATCGACGAGGCGCACTGCATCTCCGACTGGGGGCATGACTTCCGGCCCGACTACCGTCGGTTGCGGGAGCTGATCATGGGCCTGCCTCAGGGTGTCCCGGTGCTGGCCACCACCGCCACCGCGAACTCCCGCGTGGTGAAGGACGTGGAGGAGCAGCTCGGGGCCGGTGGAACGGACGTGTTCACCCTGCGCGGGGAGCTGGCACGGAAGTCGCTGCGGCTCGGGGTCCTGCGGCTGCCGAGTCCGCGTGCCCGCCTCGCATGGCTGCTCACCCATCTCTCCGACCTCCCCGGCAGCGGCATCATCTATGCACTGACGGTCTCGGCCGCGGAGGACACCGCGCGCCTGCTCCGGGAGAACGGGCATGCCGTCCGCGCCTATACGGGCCGCACGGATCCGGCGGACCGCGAGGCTGCCGAGGCGGCACTGAAGAACAACGAGGTCAAGGCGCTCGTGGCCACCAGTGCGCTCGGCATGGGATTCGACAAGCCGGATCTCGGTTTCGTGGTGCACCTCGGGGCGCCGTCGTCCCCTGTCGCGTACTACCAGCAGGTGGGCCGCGCAGGCCGTGGCACGCCGAACGCGGACGTCCTGCTGCTGCCCGGGGCTGAGGACCGCGATATCTGGGAGTACTTCGCCACCTCGTCCATGCCCTCCGAGGACGCAGCCGTGCGGGTCCTCGATGCCCTGGAACCGGGTGTGGTGCTCTCCACGCCGGCGTTGGAGACCCGGGTGAACCTCAAGCGCTCACCGCTGGAGCTCCTGCTCAAGGTTCTCGACGTCGACGGCGCGGTCCGGAAGGTGAGCGGCGGGTGGGAGAGCACGGGGACGCCGTGGACCTACGATGCCGAGCGGTACCGGCGTATCAGCGAGGCGCGCATCGTGGAACAGCGGGCCATGCTGGACTACGAGAACACCGCGGGCTGCCGCATGGAGTTCCTGTCGCGGTCGCTCGACGATCCCGGCGCAGCACCCTGCGGTCGCTGTGACAACTGCACCAGCGCCTGGTACTCGGACGAGGTGGCCCACGAAGCCTCGGACTCGGCGAGCCAGGCCCTGAGCAGGGTAGGCGTGGAGCTCGAGCCCCGCGGCCAGTGGCCCAGCGGCATGGACAAGCTGGGCGTTCCGCTCAAGGGCAAGCTCAAGCCGGGGGAGGTCAGCCTGCCGGGCAGGGCCCTGGCCCGGCTGACGGATCTCGGCTGGGGGAACCGACTGCGCGAGCTGATGTCCGATTCCACGCCGGATGCGCCGCTCGAGCCCGCAGTCATCGAGGCAGTGGTGCGGGTCCTCACGCAGTGGGGGTGGAGCGAGCGACCCGTCGCGGTGGTCAGTATGCCGTCCAGGCGCAGGCCCCAGCTGATCGGTTCCCTCGCCCAGGCGCTCGCCGATGTGGGCCGCATCCCGCACCTCGGCGCGCTCACGCTGCCGCAGGGTTTCCCGCAGGGCCAGGCCGGGGGGAACAGCGCGTTCCGTCTCGCCTCCGTCTGGGAGCACTTCGCCGTCCCCGAGGAGGGCGCCGCCTGGTTCGCGGCGAACCCCGGGCCGGTACTGCTCGTGGACGACTTCGCGGACAGCCGGTGGACCATCACCGAGGCGGGCAGGGCGCTGCGCCTCGCGGGGGCAGCCGGTGTACTCCCCTTCGCGCTGGCACTGAAGGCCTGACACGGAAGGCCCGGCACCGAAGATCCTGCTCGGGGATTCGGAAGTAACTTCAGCCCGATAGTTACGAGTGTGCCCGCCGTAGGTACGGGTACGAAAGAGGGGCCCTACACGTAGGGCCCCTCAACGCGGAGACGGGGGGATTTGAACCCCCGGTAGGCTTTAGGCCCACACTTCATTAGCAGTGAAGCCCATTCGGCCGCTCTGGCACGTCTCCATCCGCTATCGCTAGCTTCCCAAGGTTACCCAGAACGTGAGGGCAAGAGCAAAACCGCCCGCCCGGAGGCTCCGCGGACCACCTGTCAGAGCGATTCGGTGAGCGCCCGCCACAGGAACTCGAAGCTCAGAGCATGCATCCTCGCCGCCTGCCGGTTGTCGGAGGCGCCGGCGTGGCCGCCCTCGAGGGCCTCGTGGAACCAGACGTTGTGCACGCCGAGATCCTTCATGCGCGCCGCCATCTTCCGTGCCTGCACCGGACCCACCCGGTCATCACTCGTCGCCGTCCAGATCAGGGTCTTCGGGTAGACGACGTCCTCCCGCAGGAGGTGATAGGGCGAGAAGGTCCGGACGTACTCCCACTCCTCGGGCTTGTCGGGGTCACCGTACTCGGCGATCCAGGAGTACCCGGCGGAGAGCTTGGTGTACCGGCGCATGTCCAGCAGCGGAACACCGCACGAGATCGCACCGAACAGGTGCGGGTACGTCGTGAGCATGTTCCCCACCAACAGGCCGCCGTTGCTCCGTCCGGTGCAGCCCAGCAGGGCCGGTGACGTGACGCCGCGCTGCACGAGGTCGCCGGCGATCGCGGCGAAGTCCTCGTAGGCCCGATGCCGGTTGGCGTGCAGCGCTGCATGGTGCCACTGGGGCCCGTACTCCCCGCCACCACGGATGTTGGCCAGCACGTACACGCCGTGCCGTCCGTCGGGCGTGGTGCGCCCCAACCAGCCGCGACCGATGATTCCGCTGTACGCAGGGGTCAGGGACGTCTCGAAGCCTCCGTACCCCGAGAGCAGCGTGGGGTTCCCGCCGTCGAGCTGGAGGTCCTTCGGCGCGATCTGAAAGTAGGGCACTCGCGTGCCGTCGGTCGAGACGGCGAAGTGCTGCTCCACGCTGTAGCGGCTCTCGTCGAAGAACGAGGGGGACGACTTCACGACGTCGTGCGTTCCGCCGATCGTGCCGCGGTACAGGGTGGACGGCGTGAGGAAACCGGTGGCGATGAGCCAGTAGTCGTTCCCGGAGTCCTCGTCCTCGTCGTCCACCGCGTAGGCATCCACGGAATGCAGGGGCGGGCACGCGTCGAGGAG
>JASLBS010000217.1 GCA_030146405.1 Arthrobacter sp. | reverse complement strand
CGCGCCGACCTCAGCTCGCGCTACGTGTGCCGCTTCATCAAGTACCTGGACCGCCACGGTCACCGTTACGGGGTACCGGCGGTGGAGGGTTCGATGAACGCCCGTCCGATCCTCGACCTGACCTCCGGGTACGTGCAGCGGGCCGTGTCCGCGTTCCCCAAGCAGGGCGACCGGCACCCGTGGACCATGAGGCAGAACTACCTGCTGGATGCCCCCACCGCACTGGTCGGCAGTGTGGCGAGGAACATGGTCTTCGACGCCCCGGCACCACCTACCGACACCCCCGCACCCCATCTCGAGGAGATCCACGCATGAGCATCCGCCCGTTCCAGTTCGCAGGGGCCACCGCCGTCGTCACCGGAGCCGCCGGGGGCATGGGCGAACACCTGGCCCGCGGCCTCGCGGAGCGTGGCGGCACGCTGCTGATCGTCGACCGGGACGCCGAGCGTCTCGACGCCGTCGCCGCCTCCATCCGTGCAACCCACCCCGGCAGCAGGGTGACCACGTTCGTCGCGGACCT
The DNA here is from genome assembly GCA_030146405.1 of Arthrobacter sp. Taxonomy (GTDB): domain Bacteria; phylum Actinomycetota; class Actinomycetes; order Actinomycetales; family Micrococcaceae; genus Arthrobacter_D. Next base: position 3,514 of record JASLBS010000217.1, on the reverse strand, counting down.
CTCGGAACGGGATGCCGTCGACGGGCTCGCCGCCGAGCTCCTCGGCGCGGCGGAGCGGATAGACCTGCTCATCAACAATGCAGGGGTGGCCCTGGCCGGCTCTTTCGACCAGATCAGCATGGACGACTTCGACTGGGTCATGGCCATCAACTTCTCCGCACCGGTGCGGCTCACCCACCACCTGCTGCCACGGATCGCGCCCGGCGGGCACATCGTCAACGTGTCCAGCGTCTTCGGCCTGGTGGGCCCGCGCGGGCAGACCGCGTACTCGTCCAGCAAGTTCGCGCTCCGGGGCTTCACGGAGGCGCTGCGGAACGAGGTGCGGCCCCGCGGCATCGGCACCACCACGGTGCACCCGGGCGGCATCCGCACCAGCATCGCCCGGAATGCGCGCATCGGCGGGAACCTGACGGGTCCCGAGGTGGCGAAGGCGAAGGAGGACTTCGACAGGCTCCTCACCTTCCCTGCGGATCGGGCCGCCGGACTGATCCTCGAGGCGGTGAAGGCACGGAAGGCACGCCTGCTGATCGGGTTGAGCGCCACGCTGCCCGACGTCGTCGCCCGTGTGGCGCCGATGTCCTTCGGCACGCTGGAGCGGCACGTCACGAGGCTCGCACGGACGGTGGGAAAGCTGCGACGGTAGCTGCTCGCGCCATCGAAGTGCGCCGCAAGCTCCACGCAGCAGACTGACCGAGGGGCACCCACCCAGCGCAGCCGAACCGTCCGGTTCACCCGCCGAGAGCCTCGAGCAGCGCGATCTCCTCCGAGTCCGGCAGGCCGGCGCCGAGCGGCTGATCCACGGCCCAGGGGAGTTCCTCTGCCAGGGTGTCCGTCAGGGTGTGGCTCAGAGGTCGTAGTTGCAGGCCGGCGGCCACCGCACCTGCGTTGGACCGCGCGTTCATGCCGTACCAGGTCCTGCTCGCCAGCCACAGGGGTAAGGACCGGGACCCCGACCACTCCCTGACTCCGTGCTCCCGAAGCCACTCCTCCGCGGCCGCGATCACGGAGCCGCCATGCCGGGCCACGGATCGTGCAACCTCGAGGTGATCCGGGAACGGCATCGGATCCCCCACCGCGCTGAAAGTCCCGCTGCGCTGCCCGGCAGCAACGAGGACCAACCAGTCAGCGAGGTCGCGCACGTCGATCAACGCCACGGGAAAGTAAGGCGCGTCCGGCACCAGAACCGCACCGGCGTCGTTGGAGACGTGCGCGAACCGGCGCACCCAGTAGCTGGTGCGTTCCGTGGGGTCACCCGGACGGACCGGCAGGCCGACGCGGTTGACATGCCGCCATCGCGGCTTCCAACCGTTCCGCCCGAGACTGCAGCACCCGACAGATCAACCACGAAGAAGCGGCCCCCGGAAGCACTGGCGCGTGCTTCCGGTGGCCGCTCGATGATCCGGCTGATCGATTCCTCCGAGCCCTTCCAAGAGGTACTGCACGAGCTCTACAGCGGGGGATCGACGTTCCGGATGGTGTTTCTTCGGTTATGCGTTCGTACGACGTACTGCGTAGACACCACCGGCTGCTGCAGCCAGGGCGAGGCCACCGCCGAGAGCAATCATGCCCAGGGAGGTGGTGGAGGTCTCGACGGCCACACCGGTGTCGGCTCCGCCGGACGGCACTGCCCCCATCTGCGTCTTCACGAGGGTGCCGCACAGGGCAGGCGAGGTAGCACCGAGCGGCAGTGCCGGGTCGAGATCGCTCGGGGCGTTGAAGGCCTCGGGCGTGGCGGGCGTCGTCGCCGGGTCCAGGCCGTGCACGTTGAACACGGCCGTTCCTGCTTCGAGAGCCTGGTGGGTGGCCGCATCGATGGTGAAGGTCCGCTGGATCGAGTAGGTCCCACCCTGGCCACCCAGTTCGAGGTTCAACGCCTCGGCGGGAGTGGTTGCTCCGGACGTGGTGATGGTGCTCACGATGTCACCGTAGAAAGGAGCGCTCTCGGTGACACTGATGATGCCGTCACCGTTGGTGTCAGCATCCGGTGTGGGGCACGTGCCGGCTGATCCACCATGGATGTGCTGCACGTGTGGGTACGGTGCATCCATGAAGGTCTCGGCGAGACCGGACACCTGCAGGTTGACCGTGGCCTGGTCACCGACGACGTCGAAGGTGACGGTTCCGGTGCCCGTGGTGCCGTTGAGCTGACCGAGGGTCGAGGAGTAAGAGCCATCAGCGGCCAGTGCCGGGGAACCGGCCATGGCGACGGCGCCGATGGCGAGGGCTGGGATTGCAAGGAAGCGCATCTTGTTCATGGACTTATATCCTTCACTGTGCGAGATGAACGAGTCCGGGCCGGATTCGTATCGGGTCTGACTCCGGCCACTCCATTGCGGGTCCGGCTCGGAGAACTGGACCCGCAATGGCCAGGCGACCTCGTCACGTCCATCCTGCACCAGCACTTGTTGAACTCAACAGATCTCGACATAGATCGGCGACCTCTTTACAATCCGTGAAGTTCCTGTGTGAATACTCGGAAGATCGGCATGGCCGAGCAGTCGTTCCGACGGCGCTGATCGGTGCAGGCGACGTCGCCTACCCTGATCAGCCGACCGAGACCGAGTTGTTCCCCTCGATCTCGATGCTCGGATCGCCGGACTGGTAGGTGATGGTGTTGTCCTCACCGTCGACGTCGATATCACCGGTCTCCTCGACCTCTACCGTGTTCCCGTCACCATCGACGCTGACCTCGTCCACTGATTCGAGGGTGGCCGTGTTGTCGTCGCCCTCGATGTCCACCGAAGCGGCGTTGCTGCCGGTGATCGTGTTCCCGTCACCATCCACTTCGATGTCGTCGCAGTCGCCGGTGAAGGTCAACTCGACATCGTCTGCCTCGATGTCGATGTCACCACCACCGGAACATTCGACCGTGACCACCTGGCCCGCACTCGTGATCTTGTGCTCGGTACCCTGCACCAAGGAGACGGTAGCTTCGGAGGCGGCGGAGCCCTCAGCAGAAGCCGACGACGATGCCGACCCACTGGCCGATGACGAAGGGCTTGCCGACGAGGACTCGCTTGCCGTCGACGATGCGGAGGCGGATGCCGACTCCGAGGACGTGCTCGATGTCGTCGGCGCCGCGGAACTCGTCTCTGCCCCGTCGGTCGCCGTGGGGATCGAGGTGGAGGTCTCGCTACCGGTTGCAGCAGTCCCGCTGTCGGTACCCGAGTCCGCGGAACACCCTGCGAGCAGCAGTGCAGCGGTGGCGATGATTCCTACACGTGTGAGGGTGTGCTTCTGGTGATTCATGTTTTCTCCCTGGCTGACTGAAGTGCTCGCCGATTCCCGAGCGGATGTCCTGACGGAAACGCCAGACACTAAGCCTACTTGGTAATGCGGCTCGTGGAGGGGGAAATCCTGGATGGCGGGCTTCTCATCCGCAGCAGGTGGACCGCGCACGCCGTACGGACGCGGCCGTAGCGATGAGTGCCGCCTACCGGCGGGAGTCCTCCGACACCGCGGGCGCTTCGGTGACTGGTTCGGGGAGAGCGGTCACCACCGCGATCTCGATCGT
>JASLBS010000169.1 GCA_030146405.1 Arthrobacter sp. | reverse complement strand
GTGCCCGGACACTGCTGCTCGACGAGGCGCTCTCCGCTCTCGATGTGCTGACCCAGGCGCAGATCCTCGCCCTCCTGGCAGACCTGCAACAGAACCTCGGGCTGACCTACCTCTTCATCTCACACGACCTCCACGTCGTCGAACAGATCTCGACGACGGTCGGCGTCATGCGGCAGGGCCACCTCGTGGAAACCGGCCCTACGGCGGAGATCTTCGGCAACCCCGTTTCCGAGTACACCCGGGTGCTCCTCGCCTCCAATCCCGGACACCGCCTGCGCGCGCTCTCCGATTCCCGCACCGCTGCCGCCCACGCCCCCGCCCGTCCCGGTCTTTCCGCTCTGTCAGCCCAGTAAGGACACCTACCTTGACCGCCACTGCCAGCACATCGCCCCGGACCGCCACCGACAGCTCCACCCTCCTCCGCCAGGGGGCACCTCCGGCATCGGGGGAAGCGCGATACGCGGAGCTCGCTGCACGCTTCCGACCGGTCTTCCAGCGCATCGCCGAGGGATCCCTGGACCGGGAAGCAAACCGGATCCTGCCTTTCGAGCAGGTGGGGTGGCTGAAGGACGCCGGCTTCACGACCCTTCGCGTGCCCGCCCGGTACGGTGGCGACCCCGTGAACCACGAGCACCTGTTCCGGTTGCTGATCGAACTGGCCGAGGCGGACTCGAATGTAGCCCACCTGCTCCGATCCCACTTCTCGTTCGTCGAGACCGCCGCACTGCAGCCCCCGGAGTTCCAGGACCGCTGGTTCCCGCGCATCGCCGACGGACAGATCTTCGGCAACGCGGCCACCGAACGGGCAGGGAACGCCCTCGGCACGACGCAGACGAAACTGAGCGACGAGGACGGGCGCTGGTTCCTCACCGGCGACAAGTACTACACCACCGGCAGCATCTTCGCGGACTGGGTGGTGGTCATGGCAAGCACCGAGGGCGTCGAAGGACGCCAGTACGCACTCGTGAAGGCCGACGACCCACGCGTCACCATCGTCGACGACTGGGACGGCTTCGGGCAGCCACTCACCGGCACCGGGACGGCGCGCTTCGCCAAGGTACCGGTGGAAACCGGGGACATCCTGCAAAGGAAGGTCACGAGCACGCTCGAGCCGGCGTTCTTCCAGCTTTTTCTGCTCGCCGTCCTGGCAGGTATCGGACGCGCAGCGCTCCGCGATGCCCGGGACCTCGTCCGCACCCGCACCCGCACCTTCAACACCGGATCCGGCGGTCTCTTCCGGGACGACCCGCAGATCCAGGAACACGTGGGGCTGCTCGCCTCGAAGTCCTTCGCCGCCGAGGCGATAGTGACCGCTGCCGCCCGCGATCTCGATGCCGCCGTCGATCCCGAACTGGCGCTCTCACCCGAGCAGGCCTTTCTCCGCGCCGAACTCGCCGTGCAGCAGGCGCACGTCGCGGTTCCGCCGCTCGTGCTCGCAGCAGCCAGTGAACTGTTCGAAGTGACCGGGGCATCGTCGGTCAGCACCGGCAAAGCACTCGATCGCCACTGGCGGAACGCACGAACCGTCGCCACGCACAATCCCGCGCTGTTCAAAGCACGCTCCGTGGGCGACTACTACGTCAACGGAACCATCCCCACCGGCTTGAACAGCATCGGTGAAGCCACAACCCCACAACCACCCGCCACCGGAGGTACCCCCTGATGTCAGTCTTCACCGAACGTCCCCGGCTCCTTCTGAGCGCCTTCGCTATGAACACCACCAGCCACATCCTCGGCGGTCAATGGCGCCACCCCGACGCCCAGCAACACCGCTTCAACGACCTGAAGCTCTGGACCGACCTCGCCCGGACCCTCGAGGACGCCAGATTCGACGCGCTGTTCCTCGCCGACGTCGTCGGGCTGTACGGCAACCACGATGGTGGCTGGGCCTCCCATGTGGACCGGGGTCTCCAGGTCCCTTCCAACGACCCTCTGGTCCTGCAATCAGCCCTCGCCGCGACCACCGAACACCTCGGTCTGGCCCTGACCAGTTCCGTCGTGCAGGCCCACCCGTTCCAGTTCGCCCGCCAGCTCTCCACCCTCGACCACCTCAGCCAGGGCCGCGTCGCATGGAACATCGTCACCAGCGTGCTCGAGAACTCCTTCCGGAACTTCGGCAACGACGGGCTCGTCGAGCATGACAGCCGCTACGACTGGGCCGATGAATACCTCGAGGTCTGCTACAAGCTGTGGGACGGATCCTGGGACGACGGCGCACTGCTGCAGGACAAGACCACGGGACGTCACGCGGATGCTTCGAAGGTCCACAAGATCAACCATGAGGGGGCCCGCTACTCGGTCGAAGGACCGCACCTCGTCGCACCGTCCCCCCAGCGCACGCCGTTGCTCTTCCAGGCTGGCTCATCGGGCCGCGGGCAGCACTTCGCCGCCGCGAATGCAGAAGCGGCTTTCCTCTTCGCGCCCAACGTCGGCTACGCACGGAAGACGACGACGTCCGTACGCGCCCTCGCCCGCCAGCTGGGCAGGCGCGACGAGGACATCAAGTTCTTCGCGGGCCTGTCC
>JASLBS010000155.1 GCA_030146405.1 Arthrobacter sp. | reverse complement strand
TACCATCTACGCGCCCGTCATCGACGTGCACTGGGTGACCGTGAAGCAGCTGGCCGTGCTGGAGCCCACTCTCGTGGAGACCATCGCCTGCATGATTGGTGGTCTGCTCAAGGAAGCCCTCGAGGAGACTGTCAACACGGTGGGGGTTCCCCGGCCCGCGGCCGAGGCACTGTTCTACGGGCACATCCAGGTGGCTTTGGCCAACGCACTGCGTGGCGACAACCCCTTCTCGGAGGCCTGCCACATCGCCATGGGACATGGCCGCGAGATGATCATCAAGGACGACTGGAAGCGCGTCTTCGACGACGCCGTCCTCGACGACACGATCGTCAAGATGCTGAAGATCGACGCCATCAAGCGCTGATCCCCGCTCCGGTCAGGGGAGCACCGTCTCTCCTGGCCCATCTGTTGACGAGGGAGTGATGCCCCTTCGGGGCCACCCGGGCACTCAACCGGTGTCCTGGGTGGCCCCAGCAGTTCACCCTGAGCCTTTTCGCTCGATGATGTACGAAAAGAGAAAACCCCCATGAGCACGACCTATCTGATCGGCACCGCAGTCGTCGCAATTGCGTTGCTCCTGTTCCTCGTGATGAAACTGAAGATGCCTGCCTTCATTGCCCTCCTGCTGGTGGCTGTCGCGACGGCCCTGGCGACCGGCATCCCCTCCCAGGAAGTCATGCCGCTCGTCGTGGCCGGTATGGGAGGAACCCTCGGGAACGTCGCCCTGCTGGTAGGCCTGGGAGCGATGCTCGGGGCGATCGTGGAGAAATCAGGGGGAGCCGAGGTCCTCGCCGAACGTTTCACTGCCAGATTGGGCAAGGAACGGGTTGGCCCTGCCCTCCTCCTCGCTTCGGCGGTCGTCGCGGTACCCATCTTCTTCGACGTTGCGTTCATCATTTTGGTACCGATCATGTTCAGCTTCGCGAAGGCTGCCGGGCACCGTTCACCGATCTATGTGGGCGTGCCGATCGCCGGTCTCATGGTGTTCATCCACAACCTCGTACCGCCTCACCCCGGAGTCACCGGCAGCAGTACCCTGCTCGGCGCGGACCTCGGACTGGTCACCTTGGTCGGTCTGGCGATCGCCGTCCCCATCGGCGTGCTCGCCTACTACACGAGCAAGGTCATCACCTCGCGTCGGACCTTCCCCATCACCGCGTTGGTGCAGCGTAACTTCGACCACGCCGGCGCCGCGGACATCGTCGATGACGAGCCGAGCGCATCAGATGGTTCGGTGGGGACGAAGACCAGGACCGTCACCAAGCCGGGAGCCGTGGCCGTAGTGACCATGATCCTGGTTCCCATCCTGATGATCTCCACGGGCACCATCGGAGCGATTGTCCTGGAGGAGGGGACGTCGGCCGCGAACACGGTCGCCCTGATCGGACAGCCCTCCTTCGCACTGCTGATCGCGGTGGTCCTGGCCATGGTCGTACTGGGCCTGCGTCACGGGTGGGGCCGCGAGGAGCTGGGCGGCATCATGGACGCCGCCCTTGCTCCCGCTGCCATCGTGGTCTTCGTGACCGGGGCCGGCGGCGTGTTCGCCCGGGTACTCACCGAGAGCGGTATCGGTGACAGCGTCTCGAACAGCCTGATCGGCCTTGGAGTGCCGATCCTGCTGCTCGCGTTCCTGCTGGCTACCGTCTTCAAGGTCGCCCAGGGCTCCGGGACCGTAGCCACCCTGGCCGCCGCAGGCCTCCTCCAATCCACAGTGACCGGGGGCCTTTACTCCCCGATGCAGGTCGTCCTGATCGTCCTGGCCATCGCATGCGGTTCCGTGGCCCTGTCCCACATCAACGACTCAGGTTTCTGGATCTTTTCCCGCTTCATGGGACTGTCCGTCGCCGACGGCCTCCGTACCTGGACCGTCATGGCCACCGTGCTCGGCTGGACCGCGTTCCTGCTGATCTGCGGATTGTGGATCCTCGTATCCTGATCCCGAACACACCAGCATCCTGAGACCGTATTCGATGAAGAACCGAGATTGGAATCATGACATTCCTAGTAAATAAGCCCGAGAATTTTGCCACGGACGCCCTACGTGGTTACACCGCAGCACATCCTGAGCATGTGATGCTGGCGCACGGCGGGGTGGTGCGGTCGACCGAGACCCCGCAGGGCCAGCCGGCACTGGTGATCGGCGGGGGGTCGGGGCACTACCCTGCGTTCGCGGGGTGGGTCGGCCCGGGTATGGGTCACGGGGCGCCGTGCGGCAATATCTTCTCCTCGCCGTCCGCGTCGCAGGTGTATTCGGTGTCGCGCTCCGTAGAAAATGGCGGCGGCGTCATCCTCGGCTTCGGCAACTACGCCGGTGACGTGCTGCATTTCGGTCAGGCTGCGGAGAAGCTGCGGGCCGAGGGCGTGGACGTCCGGATCATTCGGGTGTCCGACGACATCGCCTCCGCCCCAGCAGAACAGCACCGGGAGCGCCGCGGCATCGCCGGAGACCTCGTGGTGTTCAAGATCGCCGGAGCGGCCATCGAAGCAGGTGCCGACATCGACGAGGCCGAGCAGATATCGTGGAAGGCCAATGACGCAACGCGGTCCTTCGGGGTCGCTTTCGAGGGCTGCACCCTCCCCGGTGCCGACGAAGCCTTGTTCCACGTTCCCGAAGGGGAGATGGCGGTCGGGTTGGGCATCCACGGTGAGCCCGGCATCCGGGAGATCCCACTCGGGACAGGTAACGAGATCGCGGATCTTCTCCTCGACGGCGTCCTGGAAGAAGAACCGGAACGCACCGAGGGCGGCTACCAGGGCCGGGTCGGCGTCCTCCTGAACGGGCTCGGCACGGTGAAGTACGAGGAGCTGTTCCTCGCCTACGGCCGGCTCGCCGAGCGCTTCGCCGAGAAGGGCCTCACCGTCGTGGCCCCGGAGGTCGGCGAGCACGTGACCAGTCTCGACATGGCCGGATTGTCCCTGACCGTGGTGTTCCTCGACGACGAACTCGAGCAGTACTGGCTCGCGCCCGCCGATACCTCTGCCTTCCGCAGGGGTGCGCCCGACACTGCCGACAGGACGGTACGGACCTGGGTCCATACCCCCGGTGAGGAGACCATCCCTGAGGCGTCCCCCGAATCGCGGGGGTTGGCGGAGTCGATCGTGGAGGCCCTGGAGGTCCTGCGTGCCACAGCCGCCGAGCACCAGGACTACTTCGGTCGGCTTGACGCGGTGGCCGGCGACGGCGACCACGGGCAGGGCATGGCCTACGGTACCCGCGGCGCCGTTGCTGCCGGACGCGCAGCGGTCGACAAGGGCGCCGGCGCCAGAACGGTCCTCCTGCGCGCCGGAGACGCGT
>JASLBS010000121.1 GCA_030146405.1 Arthrobacter sp. | reverse complement strand
CGTACTCCGCGGCGGTGCTCGGAATCGCAGAGGCCCGCTGGTGGAGCCAGAAATCGTCGTAGCAGGACGCTGCGAGCGCGATGTCGTCCGCTGACGAAAGGGCGCGAGCAAGCCGTCGAGGAATCCGGGCGACAGCCGGATGTCGTTGTTGAGCACCACGCAGACCGCACGTCCGTCGCGCGACGCCGTCTGCAGCGCCCAGTTGGCGGCGCCAATCCACCGCAGGTTGCGCCCCGGGCGGTACACCTCGATGCGCCCCTCGGGGAGGACGTAGTCCCCGGCGTTGTCGACCACCACGATGCGCAGGGCCGGGTCGAGATCGCTTCCGTCGCGGCACAGGTCGTGCACGACCGCATCGGTCAGCTCCGGCGAACCGAACGCGGGGATGACCACCAGTGCCGACGCGGCGGTCGTCGAGGGAGTCACTGCTCGGCGCGGGCGACGCGGTCGCCGTTCAAGGTGATGACTAACATCGGTTCCCGTCGGGTCAGGTGGACGTGTGCCACGGCAGCGAAGACTACAAAGTCTTCTGTCCTGCCCAGCGAAAAGATGGCTCCTCGTTGCCGTTTCTTGTGTGACGTGCCCCACGCGGCATCGACATCCTCGCCCCCGCCGTCGCCGCGGCCTGCGAGAACGGCATCAACGTGCAGGGGCCGAGCCCGGCGGATGTGCTCATTCCCGTCGCGGTCAGGGCAAGTCGAACATGGTCATCGCCTGCCACCACGACCAGGGCCGCGCACCCGTCGAGACGGTGTACGACGACGACGCAGCAGACCAACCGGATCACAACCACCACCACCGCGACGTTCGCTTTCAATCGCGGCGCTGACACCATCAATCCCATCCCCACCAGCACGACGTCTCATTCATCGACGACAGCAGGAAGCCCGGTGGTGACGGAAGCGGAGGTTCCCGGTACACCGATCGTGACCACCGATACCGGGCCGGGACCTGAGGAATCGGACGTAGTGTGCGCGCCTAGTACGCCGGCAGTGACAGCCACCGATGGCGAAACCGTTCAGCGGGTCGAGACAACAACCGTGCCGGAGAGCCCATCATCACGCTGCCCCGTGAGGACATCGAACTGATCGTCATCATCACCGAAGCTCCAGGCACTCCTGTTGTCACAACGGGCGTCAGGAGTTCCGGGGAGACCTGCTTCAACAATCCCTCCACCGCTGAGCAGCGGGAACGTCTCTGTCACGTTGATCCCCGAAAACTGTGCCCCAGCGTCGTGACCCCGGAACCCTGGTGTCCGAGGGTCTGTCCATAGCTTCAAGCGGCAGATCGCGCCGGACGCTAGTTCGCTATCCAGGCACGTCGGGCTGCACCACCGCGGGTGGCGGCTCCGGCGGCGGGTTCGACAGCGATTCTGTGACGTTCTGCAGCACTCCTGCTCCCCACCACAGCACCAGGGCCAGCAGCACAAGGCGCCAGATGGAACCAAGAAAGCTCGGCTGGTTCTTGCGGCTCCGCCGAGTGGGACGTCTGGCCGCACGGACTCGAGGCGTCGCTCGAGGCCGACCGGCAGGCACAGACTGCGCTGCAGCCGTCCGCCGGGCTGCGAGCACCGATGACTCAGCCTTCGCGCGATCGAGCAGAGCAGTCGTCGCCACCGCTGGGCTCGTCGACCCCGTCAGCAGGCCTTGGAGGTGATCGTGGATCGCAGTGACGAAAGGCTGCTCGAGGACTGCCGGTAGCGCAAGCACCGCGCCGACCAGCCCATCGATGCCGACAACGGTCACACCGGTGCTGGTCGAGCTGATGACGTCGGGTTGTCCCACCAGACAGATCCATCCCTGTGCCATGCTCCGATGCTGAGGTTCCAGTAACGCGGACACTGCAGCACACTGCTCGAGCGCCGACGCTGTCTCACGCTTCCGCGTGTACCCGTTCTGGTACAGCTCGCCGTGGCGCAGGCGAACCTCGCCCGACCAGTTCTTGGCATCGATGACGAGCACGCCCCCGGGTCCGACCGCGATGTGATCGATGTTCGCCTTCGCCCGGCCGGGCCAGTGCACGTCGTGCAGCATGCGCCAGCCCTGAAGCTCGAGCTGACGCAGTTGCTCGCCCACGCGCGCTTCACCCTCGGCTCCGGCAAGCCAAGCCTGCTGCGCCCTACGGGCCTGCTCAAGCTCGGCTCCGACCCGCTCGAGCTCTAGCTCCAGCCGAGACACCCGCTCACCTATTCGCTGCGCCTGCTCGGCAGCACCCTGTCCTGCTTCCACGTCTTCCCCCAATTGCCTGCCACTTGAAGCGTAGGGAACCCCGGATGCCTGGTTCAGAAGGAAAAGCACAGGAGTGAAGAAGGTTTTTGCAGGTGAAGCGCGGAGCTGAGCATGGAGGTGCCGAGGTCCGCCACCGCGAGAAGGGCCACCGCCGCGTAGTGAGCACAGGCCGTCGTCTCGCACCCGACGGTCAGCTCCCCAGGAGTTCCCGCACGGCCGCACCGACCTGTGCCGTCTCAGCGGCCCGGACACCGGGCGCCCACCGGGCATGCTCAACAGCTGCACGACCTGGAGGCGAGCGCTTCCACCACCGGATCCGAGGTTCAGGCAGGAGCTCCGCCGAGAAGCCACCCGTAGCAGCAGGTGGGAATGCTTCCCGTACGGGAAGCATTCTGGGTGGAGTCCCGGCATCCGGGGCTCCACTCGGGCGCTCCGCACCCGCCGCCCAGTAGGTGGATACCAGGTAAATCAAGGGTGAACGGGTAGAATCTGACACTAGACTTTTCCGCGCCCGATGGCGGGCGGGAGGCACAGGGTCGAGCTAACATCCAGGCCTCCGGAATGCGAGGTGTTGCCATGTCCGATCGAACTGCTTCCGCGACCCGCCGGGTCGGCGTCGTCGCGGGCCGCATTCTGGCCTACGTGCTGCTCTGGGCGGGGCTCACACTGTTCATCGCCGCCGTCTGCATCCGGTACTTCTGGGGCGAGATCTCGGTCAACCAGATGCTCATGAACCTCGTCTCCGTGGAATTCGACGGTGGCGGCGGGAGCATCGTCTGGGTCGGCATCCTCGGGGTCGGCGTCGCGCCCGTGCTCATCACCGTCGGGATCGCGCTGTGGCAGTTCCTCCTGCGCCGCCGGCGCCGTCGACCCGTTGCCGTCGAACGTCCTCGTCGCTCACCGTGGATCACTCGCACCATCTCGGGTGCCCTGGTTGCAGCAGTGGTGGTCGGCGGTACCACCGCCTTCGCGAACGCGGTGGGCGTGCAGCACTACATCGAAGCGGTGCGGTCCGAGTACGACCTCGGCGACTACTACGTGGAGCCGAATGTCACCAGCGGTGAGCAGAAGCACAACCTGGTGCTCGTCTACCTCGAATCCGGTGAGGCCACCCTCGCCGATGACCAGTTGTTCGAGAAGGACGCCTTCGCACCCCTGAAGGACGCAACCCGTGCATCGGACGGCTGGCAGAGCGTCGAGGACTTCCAGCAGTACGAGGGCGGGAACTGGACCATGGCCGGTCTCGTCTCCACACAGTGCGGCATTCCCCTGAAGGGGATGAGCTCTCCCTCCGACAGCGGTTCCGCACCCCCCGTTGAGGAGGACGGCGACACGTTCCTGGGCGGAGTCACGTGCCTGGGGGACGTACTGGCCGAGCACGACTACACCAACGCCTTCCTGGGCGGCGCCAATTCTTCCTTCGCAGGGAAGGAAACCTTCCTCCGGACCCACGGCTACTCCGAGGTGAAGGGGCTCGCCGACTGGCGCGCCGCCGGAGAGCCGGATGAGAGCTTCCGCAGCGACTGGGGCCTGAGCGACGAACGCCTCCTGGCCCAGGCCAAGGACCACGTCGATGAGCTGCACGCCGAGTCGGAGCGGACCGGCAAGCCCTTCAACCTCTCCGTACTGACCCTGGACACCCATGAGCCGGTGCAGGTCTACGACTACTGCACCGTCGATACGGAGGACGTGGTCACCTCCGTGTTCGCCTGCTCCATGACCGTGGTGGCCGAGTTCGTGGACTACCTGGACGAGCAGGGCTACCTCGAGGACACCGCCGTGGTGATCATGGGTGACCACCTCAAGCACATGAGCGCCGGCGATGCCTTCCACGATCAGCTGGACCACCACCCGAACCGCACCATCTTCAACCGGATCTGGGTTCCGGGCACGGACGAAACCAGCACCTTGCGCCCCGACGTCGACCAGCTGAACATGTACCCCACGATCCTGGAAGCGGTGGGGCTGACCCCGGACGGCCGGCAGGCGGGCGTGGGCGTCTCCGCTTTCGTCCCGGAGGTCCCGGAGGATTCGGCCCAGGCCCTGGAGCCCGGCACCTACGCCGAGCTGCTGAACTCGCTGTCCCCGCAGTTCTACGGGAGGGCCTGGGCCGGCGGAGTTCCCCGCCGGTA
>JASLBS010000116.1 GCA_030146405.1 Arthrobacter sp. | reverse complement strand
GCGGGCAGCTCGTTCAAGTCTCAGATGAACTGCGAAGATCAGAGGATGAGCATTGACAATGACCCGTGGTCCTCGGTGGTGCTGGAGGCAGAAGACACTTCTTTGGTGCAGCTTCCTGCCGAGGTAATCAATGCCTTGAGTAGAGGTGATCTCGTGGGTGCCGAGATGTTCGCTGGTGCAGTGTTGACATCGTATCTGGTCACTCCTGGGTGCTTGAATGTGTGGCGGATGATTAGTCAGCAGATAAGTTCGGCGCCGGGTGACACAGGATGGTTTGCCCGACTCATTGTCGATTCTGGTGCCGGGCGGACGGTCGGCTGGGCGGGATTCCTTGGCTCTCCTGACCCGTTCGGGGTGGTAGAGATCGGGTGCAGCGTTGATCCCGACTATCGGCGAAGGGGTTATGCGAAGGCGGCTCTTGTCATCCTGCTCGAAAAGGTTCACGACCATCCAGAGATTCATACAGTCCGGACCAGGACGAGCATTGACGACCTGGTTTGCCGGCGGCTATTAGGCGAGTACGGGTTTGTGGACGTCGGAGAGCAAGAAGATGACCGGGGTGGGCGGGCTGCAGTCTTTGAACGAACCCTCCCATCCCGTACGTCCCCTTCCTCAACGCCTCGGCAGGGGGGTAATGCCACGAAGGAGGGATCAGGGGAGAGGCCCGCGACGTACTCCGGGCACCGCGATCAACCGGAGGAGCGCGAGCGCCCACAACCGTTCTCGCGGTTACGTGAACGTTTTGCAGCTTTCGCCCGGAAGTTCACCGGATAGTGAGTCCACGAGGGCGTCGAGTGATCTCATCCGAGGGGCTTTCAATACGGGCGCGTTCGGTGACGTTTTTGCTTCCGGAATGGTGGGCTTGACACCACCCCGCCTCATCACCGGCATTTCGGTGATGATCAGCCTGTTCCTCGGGCTCATCATCGCGGTGACGGGCAGCATGCTTGCAGCTGAGGCCCGTGTGAGGTGTCGAAACCTCGAAGTCTCGGTGGATCGCTTGTGCGGTAAATATCCAGCGTGCCAGGCGTGTGAGGCGTGTCAGGCTTGTTGTGTGGATCTTGAAGTAATGTCGGGCGTGGTCATTCCGGCGTCTGAGTTGGAGTGGAAGTTCTCGAGGTCGTCGGGGCCCGGTGGGCAGCACGTCAACACTTCTGACAGTCGGGTACAACTCACGTGGGTGGCAGCGCAGTCCTCGGCGTTGAGTGATGAGCAACGGATGCGAGTCGTCGACCGACTCACCCAAGGCCATGGTTTAGGCGCGGTCACGGTGACGGTGTCGGAGCAGCGGTCCCAGGTGCGTAACCGTGAGATCGCTCGTGCGGCGCTGCGCAAAGTCGTGGCTGCCGCTCTTGCTCCTGCGCCGGCTCTGCGCCGTCCGACGCGTCCTACGCGCGGCTCGGAGCGTCGCCGTTCCGCGAGCAAGCAGCAGCGGTCCGAGACCAAACAGCAACGCCGACGGCCCACCAGCGAGTCATGACCCGAACCAGATCCTGGTCGAACCAGCCGGAGCCCCCACTCACATCACCATCCACATCATCGAGCACACCGGAATTCACCCGGTACAAATCATCACGGCCCTCGCCCTGATCTGCGCCCTCGGCTTCGATACCGCCCGCTTCAAACCCCATCCCAAAGCCACCACGCGGCGACCAAACACACGACCGGCACACGACCGGGCACCCTCCGCGCTCGCGGTGGGACTGTGTAGTGAACGGTGTTTCTGGTCTGGCGCGTCGCGTGTGAGGTGTGGCTGGAAAGGTGCAGCACCCAAGAGTCGACGGGATGTGAGGCTGATCGACGGTACGACTATCCGGCGGTGTAGGGGTGCGTTTCGATGGGGCAAGTACCTCAACTAATGTCGTAGGACCCTCACGAGTAAGGAAAGCTTTTGGAAACCACGTTGAACCGCAGGCTCGGGGTGCCTGGCATTGTTTTGATGGTCGTGGCTGCAGCGGCTCCGATTACCGTCGTCGCTGCGAACTTCCCCATCATTATTTCTGTGTCTGGTTCGGTCGGGGTGCCGCTGATGGTCCTGACGGCGACAGCGATTTTGTTGTTGTTCTCGGTCGGTTTCGCGTGGATGACTCCTCATGTGCCCGATGCTGGCGCGTTCTACTCCTACGTCGACCGTGGGCTGGGCAGGCGGGCGGGTCTTGGCACTGCCGCGATCGCCTTGTTCTCGTACGTGCTGCTCACGGTGTCCATGACCTGTTACCTTGGGGTGCAGACCGGGAACCTGATCGAGCTCTGGACGGGACTGCACCTGCCCTGGTGGTTGATCTCCGCCGCCATGCTGATCATCGTCGGCCTCCTGGGGTACCGTGACATCGATCTGTCGGCGAAGGTCCTCGGGGTGGTGCTGGTGCTGGAAGTCGCCGCCGTCCTGCTGATCAACGCCGGTGTCTTCTTCTCCGGGCGGGAACTGAGCTCTGCTCCCTTCAGCCCGGCGGAGGCTCTGACCGGGGCGCCAGGACTTGGTGTCCTTTTCGCTTTCCTCGGGTTCTTCGGATTCGAGGCGACCGCTGTGTTCCGCAACGAGGCCCGGGACCCCGAACGCACGATCCCGCGGGCGACCTACATCGCTGTCCTGTCCATCGGCGCCCTGTACACGCTCACGTCCTGGCTCGTCATCAGCGGGATCGGCGCAG
>JASLBS010000013.1 GCA_030146405.1 Arthrobacter sp. | reverse complement strand
CGGCAGCGGGGCGGGCTGATCCGGTGCAGGAGGCGCGGGCGCGGGTAGCGGTGCTGCCGGGCCCTCCGCGGGGGGAACCACCTCCGGCTGCACCTCACCGACCTCGAGCGACGCGATCAGCGCCTCGATGTGACCCCCGATCACGGTGGCGCGATCATCCGTCACGTTCCCCGCGGTACGGGCTCTCTCCACATCACCCTCGAGCGCCCGCGCGAGGGTGATGGCTCCCTGCGGATCCCCCGCCGCCGCGGTCTCGGCGATCCGCCGCACGTCCGCCTGGAACTCGCCGGCGGTGGCGGCATCGAGCGCCTCACCGCTACAGCCCGTGAGCAGGAGCGCGGGAAGGAGAAGGGCCGGGACCATCGACATCCATCGGAATTTCACGGCTGCACGCTTTCGTAGAGTTCCTGCAGTCTCTCCCCGGGCTCACCGGACACCGCAGGGAGCGGGAGCACATCCGGAGCGGCTCCGGTGGACAGCATGCCACTGACCCACAACGCGGTGGCAAGTGCCACGAGGACCAGGAGCGTGATCATCCACGGAAGGATGCGCCCCCGCTTCCGGGGCGTTCCCCGGGTCGACGCCGGTTCGCTGGGTCCCGCAGCCGGCGGGTGACCGTGGGTCTGCAGCGATGTGTCGTCCATGGGGGTGCCGTCGTTGAATCGGCCTGGTGCGGCCCCACCTGGGGCCGGCGCGTCACTCCCGCTCTGCACGAACTGCCGCGTGGCCGGTTCCGATCGTGCCAGAGCGACGGTCTCGGGCGCGTCCGACACCGGCGTAGGGCGGAGCGCCGTCGACGCCGTCGACGCCGGGAATGCCTGCGATGCCCTGGTGGCCGAACCCATCTCCGACGTCGTAGCGCCCTCCTCGGTCTGGGAGCCGAGGGCCGCAGTAACGGTCCCGTCCGACGGTGACGACGAGACAGGCGACGACGAGGCAGGTGACATCGAGTCGAGTGGCGACGAGACAGGCGAGAACGAGCCAGGTGACGGCGGGTCGGGCGACGACAATGGAGGCGACGAGGAGACCGACGTCGACGCCGCAGTGTCGTCCGTGCCGACAGGCGCGGGGCGGGCCGGGGTTCCTGGTTCCTGCTGCAGCGGGCCGAGGGCCGTCAGGGCCCGGACCACCTCCGCGGCGGAGGGCCGCGCACCCGGTTCGTGCAGCGTCATGGACATGAGCGCCGCGGACAGACCGGCGCCTGCAGCACGCGGGATGGACGGACCGCGGTGCAGGCGCACCAGCGCACTCTCCACCCCTGTGCCCGGGAAAGCCTTCTCACCGGTCAGGCACTCGATGAGTACGAGCCCGAGGGAGTAGATGTCCGTGGGCTGCCCCACGTCGTCACCCCGGGCCTGCTCGGGGCTGAAGTAGGAGAGGCTGCCGATCACCTGGCCGGTGGCGGTCATGCGTCCGCCGTCGAAGAACCGGGCGATACCGAAATCGGTGAGGAGATACCCGAACCGGCCGCCGTGGGGTTCGGCGGGCCGGGTGAGGACATTGGACGGCTTGATGTCGCGGTGCACGATCCCGCGCCCGTGGATGTAGTCGAGGGTGCGCGCGAGATCCAGTGCCAGCAACCGGACATCCTCCCGGCCCAGTGGTCCGGACCGGCGCAGCAGGACGCCCAGATCCGGTCCGCGGACCAGCTCCATCACCAGGTAGGCCTGGTCCCCGGGCTGCTCCCCTGTGTCCATGTCCAGGACACGGACGAGGCCGGGGTGGTCCAGGCCGGCCAGGAGTCTCGCCTCGGCGGATCCCCGCTCGATGCCGTCGGCGCCGCCGGCGCGGAAGATCTTGACGGCGACGTCGCGCCCCAGGCGGGTGTCGTGGGCCTCGAAGACGTCGGCCATCCCGCCCGTTCCCACCCGAGGGCCCAGGGCGTACCGCCCGGCCAGTGCCTGCTGCTCCATGTCTCCTGCTCCCGCTGTTCTCACGCCTGCTCGGCGCGCGCGTCGGTTCCGACTCCCCGGTACCCCAGCAGCCAGCGTCCCTTCCAGTCTACGGTGGGTTCTCACCCGGTCCGGGTCGGTCAGGGAGCACAACGACGACGGCGCCGCGTCCAGGTGGACACGGCGCCGTCGTTCGTTGCAGGAGAAGTAGTTGCAGGAGACCTACCGGTCAGGAGACGTCGTTCTCGTAGTCGTGATCACGGGTCTCGCGGGAGATCAGCAACGCGATGAACGTGGCCACCGCCGCGACGCTCAGGTACGCACCCACCAGCACGGTGCTGCCGTCCGCGGCCTGCCACAGCGCCACCGCGATGAAGGAGGCGGGGGCCGCACCGATCATGCTGGAGACGTTGTACGCCACGGCGGATCCGGTGTACCGGACGTTGGCGGGGAACAGTTCGGGCAGGACGGCGGCCATGGGGCCGAAGGTCAGACCCATCAGGATGAAGCCGATGATCAGCAGTGCCATGGCACCGACGGTTCCGGCACCGAACAGCGGGGCCCAGAACAGTCCGAAGGCGGCGATGCCCGCGGTGGTGGCGAGGAGCATCTTGCGGCGGCCGAAGCGCTCGGCCAGCGGCCCGGAGACGAGGGTGAAGATACCGAAGAACACCACACCCGCGATCAGCATCCACAGGAAGTCCGGCCGGCTCATGCCGAGGCCGGGGGTGAAGCCGTCGATCTGCTCCTGGCCGAAGGGACGCCCCGCGGCTTCCGCACGGGCCTGTGCCTGCTCGACCGTGGCGGGCGCGGTGCCGTAGGTCAGGGTGAAGGCGGTCATGAAGTAGAAGAGCACGTACGTGGCGAACATGATGAACGTACCCAGCAGGAGCCTGCGCCAGTGGCCGGCGAAGACCGAGCCGAGTGGCAGCTTGACCACCTTGCCCTCCTTCTGGACCTTCTGGAAGGAGGCGCTCTCGATCAGCTTCAGCCGGACGTAGAGGCCCACGATCACCATGACCGCGCTGAGCAGGAACGGCACGCGCCAGCCCCAGGAGAGGAATTCCTCGGGGGTCAGGGTGGTGCTGAGGAGGACGAAGAGCAGGTTCGCGAGGATGAAGCCGATCGGTGCGCCGAGCTGCGGGAAGGTACCGAAGACGGCCCGCTTGCCCTCGGGGGCGTTCTCGGTGGCGAGGAGGGCAGCGCCGCTCCACTCACCGCCGAGTGCCAGGCCCTGGAAGAAGCGCAGCACCACCAGCATGAACGGTGCCCAGAACACCCAGCCGGCACCCTCCGCGGTGGGGAGCACACCGATCAGGAACGTGGCGATGCCCATGGTCAGCAGCGAGGCCACGAGCGTCGCCTTGCGGCCCACCTTGTCGCCGAAGTGACCGAAGAGGATGGACCCGAGCGGCCGGGCCACGAAGGCTACGCCGAAGACGGCGAAGGAGCTCAGGAGCTGGTTCGCGTCCGACTGCGTGGGGAAGAACAATACCGGGAACACGAGCACCGCGGCCGTGGCGTAGATGTAGAAGTCGTAGAACTCGATCGTGGTGCCGATGAGGCTGGCAAAGATCACCCTCCCCCGGGAGTTCAGCGGTTTGGTGGTCCCGCTGGCACCAGCGGAGGTCGAGGAGGTCATGGGTGTCGGCTTTCTCATTGCGAGACGCCGTGGTCAGACACCTGGGCCCGAGCAGCACGGCGTACGTGCTTCGATTTGAACCCTGACATCAGACCACCGGCGTCCACTCCGTGGATAAGCGTGTCCACGATGCGGACGCCTGAACTTCCCGGCGTGGGTCGGTACTAGACCCGGACGTGCAGGCGCCGCGCGGCCTCCGAGATGGAGCCGGTCAGCGACGGGTACACCGTGAAGGTGTTCGCGACGTCGTCCACGTGCAACTTCTTGGTCACCGCGAGCGCGATCGGGAAGATCAGCTCGGAGGCGCGCGGCCCCACCACCACTCCGCCGATCACGGTGCCCGAGCCCTTGCGCGAGATCACCTTCACGAAGCCGTCCTTGACGTTCATCATCTTCGCGCGCGCATTGGTGTGGAGGGAGAGCTTCACGATGTCCCCCTGGTAGCGGCCGGACTCGATGTCCTCCTCGCTCACACCCACGGTGGCGATCTCCGGTGAGGTGAAGATGTTGGAGGCGACCTGCTTGAGCTTGATGGGACTGACGGAATCGCCCATCAGGTGGGCGATGGCGATCCTCCCCTGCATCGCGGCGACGGACGCGAGGGCGAACACGCCGGTGCAGTCGCCCGCCGCGTACACGTTGGGCGCGGTGGTGCGGGAGACGCCGTCCACCACGATGTGCCCGGACTCGCTCACGGCCACGCCGGCCTCCTCGAGGCCGATCCCCTCGGTGCGGGGGACGGCGCCGACGGCCACGAGGCAGTGGCTGCCCTCCACCGTGCGGCCGTCCGCCAGTTCCACGGTCACGCCGTTCTCCGTGCGGGTCACGGCGCTGGCACGGGACTGGGAGAGGACCGTCATCCCGCGGTCCTTGAACACTCCCTCGAGCACCTCGGCGGCGTCGGCGTCCTCACCGGGCAGCACGCGGTCGCGGCTCGAGATCAGGGTGACCTTGGACCCCAGGCCGTTGTAGGCGCTGGCGAACTCGGCGCCGGTGACGCCGGAACCCACAACGATCAGGTGCTCGGGGATCTCGGTCAGGTTGTAGAGCTGGGTCCAGTTGAAGATGCGCTCACCATCGGGCTTGGCCGACGGCAGCTCGCGGGGTGTGGCACCGACTGCGAGCAGGACGGCGTCGGCCTCGATGATGCTGGTCTCGCCGTCCGCCTCCACCTCCAGGCGGTGGTTGTCCAGCAGCTTCCCCGAACCGATGATCACGCGGACGCCGAGGCGCTCCAGCGTGGCCCGGATGTCCGAGGACTGCTCCACGGCGAGCTTGAGGAGACGCTGGTTGACCTTGTCAAGGTCCGCATAGACGCTGCTGTCGTCCGAGAAGTGGACGCCCAGCCCGGTGGCGTCACGGAAGCGCGTCATGGTGTCCGCCGTGGCGATCAGCGTCTTGGACGGCACGACGTCGGTCAGGACCGCCGAGCCGCCGAGGCCCTGGCGCTCCACGATGGTGGCTTTGGCGCCGAGCGAGGAGGCGACCATGGCCGCCTCGTACCCGCCGGGTCCGCCGCCCAGGATCGCCAGGCGCAGTGAACTGAAATCGAGTTGGTTGGTCACGGTTCGATTATCGCTTATGCCACTGACACGCCGAAATGACCGGCACGCCTCAACTGCGGGAGGGCTCGCCCGCTGTGGCCCGGCTCCTCCTCCAGCGGGTAAGTTGTAGCGGTGACTTCTGATCCCTTTGAACTGGCCCGCGACGCTGCCGAGTACATAGCCCGCGCCACCGGAATCGACCGGCATGACACGGCACTGGTACTCGGTTCGGGCTGGGGTGAGGCGGCCGAACTGATCGGCGAGACCACCTCCACGCTCGACGCCGCGGAGATCCCCGGGTTCTCCGCCCCGGCGGTGGTGGGCCACACCGGCACCATCCGCTCGGTCCTCACCCCCAACGGCAAACGGGCCCTGGTGCTCGGCGCGCGGACGCACTTCTACGAGGGCAAGGGCGTCCGCGCAGTGGTCCACGGCGTGCGGACCGCCGCTGCCACGGGCGCCACCACGATGATCCTGACCAATGGCTGCGGCGGCCTCCAGGAGCAGTGGGAGCCCGGAACCCCGGTACTGATCAGCGACCACATCAACCTGACGGCGTCCTCACCACTGGAGGGCGCCACCTTCGTGGATCTCACCGACCTCTACTCCTCCCGCCTCCGGGACCTCGCCCGCACCGTGGACCCCACGCTGGACGAGGGCGTCTACGCCCAGTTCACCGGCCCCCACTACGAGACACCGGCCGAGGTGCAGTACGCCAAGCGGATCGGCGCCGACCTCGTGGGCATGTCCACGGCGCTCGAGGCCATCGCGGCCCGCCACGCCGGGATGGAGGTGTTCGGCATCTCGCTGGTCACCAACCTCGCGGCCGGCATCAGCCCGGTGCCGCTCAGCCACACGGAGGTCCTCGAGGCAGGACAGGCAGCGGGCCCACGCATCTCACGGCTCCTGGCCGACATCGTCGCCGCCCTGTAACGCCCTGCAGAACCCTGTAATACCCCGGCACACTCCCGCCTGCACCGCCGCTCCCCCTAGGACCCCGATGACCTCCTCCAGCCTGGACACCCTCCTCGTCAGCGCCGACGCCTGGGCGGATGCCGACCCGGACCCGCAGACCGCGCAGGAACTGCGCGCACTCCTGGCCCGGGTGCGCTCCACCGGAACGGACGCGGGCCCTGCCGAGGAGGACCTGCGGGACCGCTTCTCGGGACCGCTGGCCTTCGGCACGGCAGGCCTCCGGGCGGCGCTCGGTGCAGGACCCAACCGGATGAACCGCGTGGTGGTGCGCCGGGCCGCGGCCGGTGTCGCCGCCCACGCGCTGGACCTCGCGGCGGGCGCCTACGCGCCGCGCGCCGTCGTCGGCTTCGACGCACGCCACAACTCGCGGATCTTCGCGGAGGAGACCGCGGCGATCTTCACCGCTGCGGGCATCGAGACGTTCCTGATGCCGAGCGAGCTGCCGACGCCGGTGCTCGCCTACGCGGTCCGCACCCTCGCCTGCGAGGTGGGCATCATGGTCACCGCCAGCCACAACCCCCCGCAGGACAACGGGTACAAGGTGTACCTGGGGGGCCGCGCCGTGGAGGAGGACGCCCGGGGCGTCCAGATCGTCGCCCCGCACGACGCCGGGATCGCGGCGCACATCGCCGCAACGGACGCCGTGAACCTGGCGACCGACGGCTGGACCGTCCTGCCGGACACCATCGAGACCGACTACGTCGCCGCGGTCACCGACCTCGCCGATCCGGCGTTCCCGGACCGCGACCTGAAGATCGTGCTCACCCCCCTGCACGGCGTAGGTGGTCGCACCGCCCGTGCCGTCCTGACGGGCGCCGGATTCGACGACGTCACCCTGGTGGCACGCCAGGCGGAGCCGGACCCCGACTTCCCCACCGTCGCCTTCCCCAACCCTGAGGAGCCAGGCGCCCTGGACCTGGCCGTCGAGACCGCCGAGCAGGTGGCCGCGGACCTCGTGATCGCCAATGACCCGGACGCGGACCGCGTGGCCCTCGCCGCGCGCGAACCCGCCACCGGTGCGTGGCGCATGCTGCGCGGCGACGAGGTGGGCACGCTCCTCGGCCTGCACCTCGCCGCACGGCTCACCTCGGGTGCACACGGCGCCCCGGACGCGGACGACGACGGCGCGCAGGGCGCGGACGACGACGCGGATCCCGGCCGTCCCCGCGTCTTCGCCAACTCGATCGTGTCCTCCCGCCTGCTCGCCCGCATCGCCGGGGCTGCGGGGATGGACCACGAGCAGACCCTGACGGGCTTCAAGTGGATCGCCCGCGTGCACGGGCTCTCCTTCGGGTACGAGGAAGCGCTCGGCTACTGCGTGGCCCCCGAACTCGTCCGGGACAAGGACGGCATCTCCGCCGCCCTGCTGCTCGCCGAGCTGGCCGCCACCACGAAGGCCGCCGGCCGCACGCTGTTCGATGTCCTCGACGACGCCTTCGGAACCCACGGGCTCCATGCCGCGGACCAGCTCTCGGTCCGCGTGGACAACCTCGCGGTGCTGGGCGAGATGATGACCGGACTCCGGGAGAACCCGCCCTCGTCGTTCGCCGGATCCCGCGTGGCCACCACGGAGGACCTGGCGCAGGGCAGCGGGAGCCTCCCGCCCACGGACGGGCTCCTCTACCTCACGGCGGACGACACCCGGGTGATCATCCGGCCCAGCGGCACCGAGCCCAAGCTCAAGTGCTACCTGGAGGTGATCGAGCCCGTGGGCTCCGCCGCGGACCTCGAGGACGCCAAGGCGACGGCACGGGCTCGCCTCTCCGCGGTGAAGCACGACGTCGGGGTAGCGCTCGGGCGCTGAGCCCGGCTTCCGGGCGGCGCATGCTGCCGGCGCGGGCGTGCCCCTTGCCACCCGTGCATGGAAGGATGGGACCATGCCTTCCGACGTCTCCCTCGCCGCCTACATCGACCACACACTCCTGAAGCCGGAGGCCAGCCGCGAGCAGATCCTCACGGTCTGCAGCGAAGCCGTGGAGCACTCCTTCAAATCCG
>JASLBS010000015.1 GCA_030146405.1 Arthrobacter sp. | reverse complement strand
TTGGGCGAGGGCGTCGTTGGCGCCCTTGACGTAGGTGGCCTGGTGCTTGGAGTGGTGCAGTTCCATGATCCGGCCGGAGATGTGCGGCTCCAGGGCCGCGTAGTCGTAGTCAAGATCCGGCAGTACGTATTCGCTCACGTGATCCTCCAGGTAGTGGTCTCGGGTGCCCGCGCGGTCCACGGCCCCTCTCGGGGTCCGCACCGCCGGCGTTCCGCCCAATCAGAAGCGGGCTTGCTGTTCCATCCTATGCACTCATCACTCGTCGAGCATGTCGGCGGTGACATTTGCGTCGGTCCCCGGGATCCCGAGGTCGGTGGCCCGCTTGTCGGCCATGGCGAGCAGCCGTCGGATGCGTCCGGCGATGGCATCCTTCGTCATCGGCGGGTCCGCGAGGTGACCGAGTTCGTCGAGGCTCGACTGCTTGTGCGCCACGCGTAGCTCACCCGCGTAGCGGAGGTGCTCCGGCACCGTCTCGCCGAGGATCTCCAGAGCGCGCTCCACCCGCGCACCGGCGGCGACCGCGGCCTGTGCGGAGCGGCGCAGGTTGGCGTCGTCGAAGTTGGCCAGGCGGTTGGCGGTGGCACGCACCTCCTTGCGCATTCGGCGTTCCTCCCACACCATCAGGGCATCGTGGGCACCCATCCGGGTCAGGAGGGCGGCGATCGTGTCGCCGTCCCGGATGACCACGCGATCCACGCCGCGTACTTCCCGGGCCTTCGCGGCGATGTCGAGGCGGCGCGCCGCGCCGACGAGGGCCAGGGCGGACTCGGGCCCGGGGCAGGTCACCTCGAGGGAGGAGGACCGACCGGGTTCGGTGAGCGAGCCGTGTGCGAGGAAGGCTCCCCGCCACACCGCTTCCGCGTCGGCCGTCGAGCCGTTCACGACGGCGGACGGCAGACCGCGCACAGGGCGGCCGCGGCTGTCCAGCAGTCCGGTCTGGCGTGCCAGGGACTCGCCGTCGCGCACCACGCGGACCACGTAGCGGTTCCCCCGCTTCAGGCCGCCACCGGTGACCACCATGATGTCGCTACCGTGTCCGTAGACCTCGGCGATGGCGGAGCGGAGCCGCCGCGCCGTCGACGCGAGATCGACCTCGGCCTCGATGACGATCCGGCCGGAGATGATGTGGAGACCACCGGCGAATCTCAGCAGAGCCGACACTTCGGCCTTGCGCACCGAGGACTTCTTCACGTCGAGGTGGGACAGCTCCTCTTTGACGTCGGCGGTCAGGGCCACAGATACACTCCTAGTTCTCCCCGAACATGTCCTTGTAGGACGTTGCCAACCGCAACGGGTCATGCACGGGCTTGCCGGTCGAAGCTCCCACTGTACCGAAGACGGCACGGCCTCCCATCCCCTCGGCGGCCCGTTCGAAGGCCGCCCGGTCCGTCACCACGGACGGGTCGACGAGGACGACGTCCACGGTGAGATCGGGGGCGTACCGCGAGATCACGTTCAGGTGGTCCACGGCGGTCATCCCCTGCGTCTCCTTGGTGTCGTTGCTCAGGTTCATGGTGAGGCAGCGCTTGGCGGAGGTGCGGCAGAGGGCGTCCCGCAGATCGGGGAGCAACAGGTGGGGCAGCACCGACGTGTACCAGGAGCCGGGGCCGAGAATCACCCAGTCGGCGAGTTCCACGGCTTCGAGCGCGTCCTCGCACGCCGGCGCCCCCTCGGGCAGGAGGCGGACCTTGCTCACATTGCCGACCTCGGCCGCGACGGCGAGTTGCGCCTGCCCGGTCACCGTCCTGACCCTGAGGGAGCCGTCCACCTCGCTCAGCACGTCCCCCTCGATAGTGAGCGGGACGCTCGCCATGGGCAGCACCCGGCCGCGGGCGCCGAGCAGCGCACCGGCCCACTGCAGGCCCGCCACGGGATCCCCGAGCAGCTCCCACAGTGTCACGATCAGCAGGTTCCCCATCGCGTGGTCGTCGAGCGAGCCCTCCATCCCCTCCTGGGAGGTGAAACGGTGCTGCATGACATCGCGCCACGTGCGTCCCCAGTCGGTGTCGTCGCACAGGGCGGCCAACGCCATCCGGAGGTCCCCGGGAGGCAGCACCCCGAGTTCGCGTCGCAGGCGGCCCGAGGAACCGCCATCGTCCGCCACCGTGACCACGGCGGTGAGCTCCTGGGTCAGGAGCCGGAGGGCGGAGAGCGACGCCGAGAGTCCGTGCCCGCCGCCGAGGGCCACCACGGAGGGACTGCTCCCCTGCCCCTCACCCTTCCTGCGTGACGACGGCGGGACGAGTGGCAGCGGCCCGGAGAACAGACCCACTACTCCCGTCCGAGATCGCGGTGGTGAGCCGCCACCTGCACGCCGGGAAGCTGCGCCAGGCGCTGGGCGATCTCCTCGGTCACGGCCACCGACCTGTGCTTGCCGCCGGTGCAGCCGACCGCGATCGTCGCGTAGTGCTTGTTCTCGCGGCGGTAGCCGTCGAGCACGGGTTCGAGTGCGAGCACGTAGCGGTCGATGAACTCCCCGGCTCCCTGGGCGCCGAGCACGTAGTCCCTCACCGGCTCGTCGAGCCCGGTCTGTGGACGCAGGACGGGCACCCAGTGCGGATTGGGGATGAAGCGCACATCCGCCACGTAGTTGGCGTCCACCGGCAGGCCGTACTTGAATCCGAAGCTCATGACGTTCAGGCGCAGGACGATCGGGCCGGACTCGGAGAACAGCTCCGTCACGCGGGTCGCCAGCGCGTGCACGTTGAGGTCCGACGTGTCGATCACGATGTCCGATGCGTGCTTGAGCTCCTTCAGCACCTCACGCTCGGCCGCGATGCCGTCGAGGATCCGGCCCGCCCCCTGCAGCGGATGCGGGCGGCGGCCCTGTTCGAAGCGCCGCACCAGCACGGCATCGTCGGCGTCCAGGAACAGCACGCGGTAGTTGACGCCCGAAGCGCGGAGGCCGGCGAGCGAGGCCTTGATGTCGTTGAACAGCTCCTTGCCCCGCACGTCGATCACCACGGCGAGCTTTGGCAGGGACTGCGGGGTTCGTGCCACCAGCTCGGTGAGCGTGGTGAGCATCTGCGGTGGCAGGTTCTCCACCACGTACCACCCGTGGTCCTCCAGCGCGTTCGCTGCTGTGCTGCGGCCGGCGCCGGACATGCCGGTCACCACCAGCAGCTCCGACTCGGTGGGCTTGACCGGAGTCAGGCTCGTGGCCTCCGTCATGTCGATGCATCCGTTCCGGCTCGGCAGGACCCTCCGCTGTACGGAAGGGCCCCAGGTGTGCGGTCTCGGCGGCACGCTCGGGCGCCCGCCGCTTCAGCCTAGCTAATCTTCGATGATCTCGCCCGTGGTCATGTTCACGGCGGGCGCGCCGTCGCCGGCATCGTGGAGCCCGCGACGGATCGTCTCGGCCAGCGCCGGGCCTACACCGGGGACTTCCACGAGTTCCTCCACGGACGCCGCCCGAATCTTCTTCACGGAGCCGAAGTGCTTGAGCAGTGCCTTGCGCTTCGCCGGACCGAGGCCCGCGATCTCGTCGAGCGCGGAGGCCGTCATCGATTTCCCGCGCTTCTGCCGGTGGAAGGTGATGGCGAACCGGTGCGCCTCGTCACGGATGCGCTGCAGCATGAAGAGGCCCTCGGACGCGCGTGGCAGGATCACCGGGAACTCGCTGTCCTGCACCCAGACCTCCTCGAGCCGCTTCGCGAGGCCCACCACGAAGACGTCGTCCACCCCGAGGTCGGCCAGTGCACGCGCCGCCGCCGCCACCTGCGGCGGGCCGCCGTCCACCACCACGAGGTTGGGCGGGTAGGCGAACCGGTTGCGTGTCACGGCGGTGGTGGTGTCCTGGAGCGGCTCGCCCTGGTCGTCGACGGCGGGGTGCTCGAGGACGGAGGCTCCGTCCTCGGCGGGCTCGGGGTCCGCCTCGTCGCGCTGCTCGCCGGCCTTCCCGGCCAGGTAGTTGCGGAAACGGCGGTGGATGACGTCGTACATGGAGGCTGTGTCATCCCGCGCGGCGTCGCCCGTAATGGAGAACTTGCGGTACTCCGACTTCCGCGGCAGCCCGTCCTCGACCACCACCATCGAGGCCACCACGTTCGTGCCCTGGACGTGCGAGATGTCGAAGCACTCGATGCGCATGAGTGGGGAGGGCAGGTCCAGTGCCTCCTGCAGCTCCTGCAGGGCGGCCGACCGCGTGGTGATGTCACCGGCCCTGCGGCTCTTGTGCAACCGCAGGGCGTCCGCGGCATTCTGCTCCACGGTGCCGAGCAGCGTGGCCTTGTCGCCCCGCTGTGGCACACGTACGTCCACCCGGGCGCCGCGCAGTCCCCGGAGCCACTCGAGCATCTGCTCCTCGTTGCTCGGCAGCACGGGGACCAGGACCTCCCGCGGGATCTGCTCGTTGCTGCTGTTCCCCTCGCCGTACACCTGCTGCAGCAGGTGCTCCACGAGGTCGGGGGTGTCCATGTCCTCGACCTTCTCCACCACCCAGCCGCGCTGGCCCCTGATCCTCCCGCCGCGCACGTGGAACACCTGGGCCGCTGCCTCGAGCTCGTCCTCCTTGAGGGCGAAGATGTCCGCGTCCGTGTCCTCGCTGAGTACCACGGTGTTCCGCTCGAACACCCTGCGGAGGGCCGAGATGTCGTCGCGGAGGCGTGCGGCGGACTCGTAGTCCAGATCCGCGACCGCCTCCGTCATCTTCTTCTCCAGACCGGAGATGAACTTCTTCGAGTTGCCGGACATGAAGTCGCAGAACTGACCGGCGAGGGCCCTGTGGTCCTCGGGGGTGATCCGGCCCACGCACGGCGCCGAGCACTTGTCGATGTAGCCGAGGAGGCAGGGGCGGCCGGAGCGCTCAGCACGCTTGAACACCCCGGTGCTGCACGTGCGCACCGGGAACACGCGCAGCATGGTGTCCACCGTCTCGCGGATGGCCTTGGCCGGGTAGAACGGGCCGAAGTACCGGGTGTCCTTCTTCTTGTCGCCGCGGAGTACTTGTACCCGCGGATACTTCTCCCCCATGGTGACGGCCAGGTAGGGGTAGGACTTGTCGTCGCGGAACATCACGTTGAACCGCGGATTGAACTCCTTGATCCAGGTGTATTCCAGCTGGAGCGCCTCGAGCTCACTGCCCACCACGGTCCACTCCACGCCCGCCGCGGTGAAGACCATGGTCCGGGTACGCGGCATCAGGCCCTGGGGACTCGCGAAGTAGGAGTTCAGGCGTGACCGGAGGTTCTTCGCCTTGCCCACGTAGATGACCCGGCCGTATTCGTCGCGGAAGCGGTAGACACCCGGGTTCACGGGGATCTCGCCTGTCTTCGGCCGGTATGTCACTGGGTTCGCCACGCCATCAATCCTAGGGCCGGACGCTGACACCCCCGACTCCCCGCGGCCCTTGTCCGCTCACCGCTGACCCCGCTCGGTCCTGAGGCTCCGGGTGCCTACTCCGCCGGCGGACTCTGGTTGTAGTGCGGTACCCGTTCCTGCCGCGTCAGTGCGGCGATGCTGTCCATGATGGCGTCCGTCGCGCTCCTGCGGGCCGGCAACGGGTGCCCGGGTCCGGTCCTCGCGAACACCAGGGGCTCACCGATGCGCAGGGTGAAGTGCTGCGGCCGGATCCCCTTCTTCCCCGCCGGTTGCAGGGCCTCCGTACCGATGAGCCCCACCGGGATCACCGGAGCCCCCGTGGTGAGGGCGAGCCAGCCGACGCCCGTCCTTCCCCGGTAGAGCCGGCCGTCGCGCGAGCGGGTCCCCTCGGGATAGATGCCCACGCCGTCGCCCTGTTCCAACAGCTCCAGGAGTGTCTTCAGAGCCTGCACGCTGGCGGCCTGCTGGCCGCGCTCCACGGGGATGGAGCCCACGCCCTCGAAGAACGATTTCATCAGGACACCCTTGATCCCGGTTCCCGTGAAGTACTCGGCCTTGGCGAAGAAGGCGACCGGACGAGGCGTCAGCGCCTGCACCAGCACGCTGTCCAGGAAGGAGAGGTGATTTGCCGCGACGATGAACGGACCGTCCCCCGGTACGTTGTGGAGCCCTTCCACGGTGGGCCGGCACAGACCGGCGATCAGGCCACGCGTGGTGCTGCGCGTCAGGTCATAGACGCCCAACGAGTACCTCCAGTAGCTCGTCCGCCGACTCCACCAGAGCCACCGCCCCCGCGTCCTCCAGCTCACCCGGTCCTGCGAAACCCCAGCGGACGCCGATGCAGCCCAGGCCGTTCGCGGTGGCTCCTTCGACGTCGTGCCGTCGGTCGCCGATCATCACGGCGCTGTGCGCCACGGAGCCGTGACGCTCCAGCGCGGCCCGGATGATCGGCGTCTTGCCGGCGACGACGGCGGCCTCGTCCCGCGGGGAGCCGTGCACCGACGCGAAGAGGCCGCGCAGCCCCTGTACCCGCAGGAGCTCCTCCGCGAGCCACTCGGGCTTCTGCGTGGCCACGGCCACCACCGTACCGGCTGACGTGAGGGCCTCGACGCAGTGGGCGATGCCGGGGTAGGGCCTGCTCTGCGCCATGCCGGTGGCGAGGTAGCCGGCGCGGTACGTGGCGACGACGTCCGGGATGCGGTCCTCGGGTACGCCCGCGATCGTGCGGAGGGAGTGCACCAGGGGTGGTCCCACCATCGCCTGCAGGGCAGCGGCGTCAAGCTCCGGGAACCCGTGGCTGGTCAGGGCCGCACGGATACCCCCGGTGATGGCACCGGCGGGATCGACGAGCGTTCCATCGAGGTCGAAGAGGATCAGCGAATGCACGGGTTTCACCGAGCAAGCTTGCCATAGCCGGACGAGGGCACGCATTCCCCGCGTGCCCTCCCCCCGATCCCGGGTGCTTCTCCGGAGCGTGCCGGGAGCCGTCAGGCCCGGTCGAGAATCTCCTTCAGGAAGGTCCCGGTGTAGCTCCGCTCGTTCTTCGCCACCTGCTCCGGTGTCCCGGTGGCGATGATCTCGCCGCCGCCGGAGCCGCCGTCGGGGCCGAGGTCGATCACCCAGTCCGCGCTCTTGATGACGTCGAGGTTGTGCTCGATGGTGATCACCGAGTTGCCCTTGTCCACCAGTCCCTGCAGCACCAGGAGCAGCTTGCGGATGTCCTCGAAGTGGAGGCCCGTGGTCGGTTCGTCCAGCACGTAGATGCTCCGGCCGTTGGACCGCTTCTGCAGTTCGCTGGCGAGCTTCACGCGCTGCGCCTCACCGCCCGAGAGCGTGGTGGCGGGCTGGCCCAGGCGGACGTACCCGAGGCCCACCTCCACGAGGGTGTTGAGGTGCCGTGCGATCGGGCTGAACGCGGCGAAGAACTCGGCGCCCTCCTCGATGGGCATGTTCAGGACGTCCGCGATGGTCTTGCCCTTGTAGTGCACCTCGAGGGTCTCGCGGTTGTAGCGGGCGCCGTGGCAGACCTCGCAGGGCACATAGACGTCCGGCAGGAAGTTCATCTCGATCTTCAGCGTGCCGTCACCGGAGCACGCCTCGCAGCGTCCGCCCTTGACGTTGAAGGAGAAACGGCCGGGCAGGTATCCGCGCACCTTCGCCTCGGTGGTCTCCGCGAAGAGCTTGCGGATGTGGTCGAAGACGCCGGTGTAGGTGGCGGGGTTGGACCGCGGGGTCCGACCGATCGGGCTCTGGTCCACATGGATGACCTTGTCCAGGTGCTCCAGGCCGTCGATCCGTTTGTGCCGGCCCGCCACCTGCTTGGCACCGTTCAGCTTGTTGGCCAGCACCTTGTACAGGATGTCGTTGACCAGGGTGGACTTACCGGATCCGCTGACGCCGGTGACGGCGGTGAGCACGCCGAGCGGGATCGTCGCGTCGACGTTGGTCAGGTTGTGCTCGCGGGCCCCGATCACCTTGAGCTGCCGCGAGCGGTCGATCTTGCGGCGCTTGACCGGGATCTCGATCTTGCGGCGCCCGGACAGGTAGTCGCCGGTGATGGACCGCTCGTTGGTCAGCAGGTCCTCGAGCAGGCCGGAGTGCACCACCTCGCCGCCGTGCTCCCCGGCACCGGGTCCGATGTCCACGATCCAGTCGGCTTCGGCGATCGTGTCCTCGTCGTGCTCGACGACGATCAGCGTGTTCCCGAGGTTGCGGAGCCGGGTGAGCGTCTCGATGAGGCGACGGTTGTCCCGCTGGTGCAGGCCGATGGAGGGTTCGTCGAGCACGTAGAGCACGCCCACCAGCCCCGACCCGATCTGCGTGGCCAGGCGGATGCGCTGGGCCTCCCCGCCGGAGAGCGTCCCGGACGCCCGCTCGAGGTTCAGGTACTCGAGGCCGACGTCGAGGAGGAAGGTCAGGCGCGCCTGGATCTCCTTGAGGACCTGGTTGGCGATCTGCGCCTCCCGGCCGGTGAGCACCAGGTTGTCCAGGAACCCGGCGCACTCCCGCATGGGCATGGCGGAGACCTCGGCGATCGAGCGACCGTTGATGAGGACGGACAGGGAGGCCGGATTGAGCCGCGCGCCACCGCACGTGGGG
Source organism: Arthrobacter sp. (assembly GCA_030146405.1). Classification (GTDB taxonomy): domain Bacteria; phylum Actinomycetota; class Actinomycetes; order Actinomycetales; family Micrococcaceae; genus Arthrobacter_D. The sequence goes on along the minus strand of JASLBS010000015.1, from coordinate 8,331 downwards.
CAGGGGATCTCCCGCATGTACTCCTCGTACCGGTCGCGGGCGTTGTCGGACTCCGTCTCGCCGTGCTTGCGCTGAATGTACTGGATGGCGCCCTCGAAGCCGGTACTGTACTTCCGCTCGCGCCCGAACCGGTTCTTGTACTGCACCACCACCTTGTGGTCCTTGCCGTACAGAGCCGCCTCGCGAGCGCGGTCCGGCAGCTTCCGCCAGGGTGTGGCGATGTCGAACTTCAGCTCCGAGGCGAGGCCCTCGAGGAGCCGGGTCCAGTACTCGAGGGTGGCCGTACCGAGCGACCACGGGGCGATCGCCCCCTCGGCGAGGCTGAGGTCCGGGTTGGGAACCACGAGCTCCTCGTCCACCTCGAGCTTGGAACCGATGCCGGTGCATGCCGGGCAGGCACCGAAGGGATTGTTGAAGGAGAAGGACCGCGGCTCGATCTCGTCGATGGCCAGCGGGTGCTCGTTGGGGCAGGCCAGGTGCTCCGAATAGGCGTGGATGCGCTTGGCGTCGTCCTCGGGCAGGTCCACGAACTCGGCGAGCACGCGCCCGTCGGCGAGCTTGAGGGCCGTTTCGACGGAATCGGTGAGGCGCTGCTGGATGCCGTCCTTCACCACGAGACGGTCGACGATGACCTCGATGGTGTGCTTGTACTGCTTACCGAGCGTGGGCGGGTCGCTGAGCTGGATCAGCTTGCCATCCACGCGCGCCCGGGAATAGCCCTTGGCGGTGAGCTCCTGGAAGAGGTCCACGAACTCGCCCTTGCGCGCACGGACCACGGGCGCCAGGACCTGGAAGCGCGTGCCCTCGTCGAGTTCGAGCAGCTGGTCGACGATCTGCTGCGGTGTCTGCTTGGCGACCGGCTCACCGCAGACCGGGCAGTGGGGGCGCCCCACGCGCGCCCAGAGCAGGCGCATGTAGTCGTAGATCTCGGTGATGGTACCGACGGTGGAGCGGGGGTTCTTGCTCGTGGACTTCTGGTCGATCGACACGGCGGGCGAGAGTCCCTCGATGAAGTCGACGTCGGGCTTGTCCACCTGCCCGAGGAACTGCCGCGCGTAGGCGGAGAGCGATTCGACGTACCGGCGCTGGCCCTCGGCGAAGATCGTGTCGAAGGCGAGGGACGACTTCCCCGAGCCGGACAGGCCGGTGAAGACGATCATGGCATCGCGCGGGAGGTCGAGGTCCACGTTGCGCAGATTGTTCTCGCGCGCACCCTTGACGATCAACCGCGACAGGTCCTGGGGAGCGGGTTCAGGATTGCGGGCGTGCTGCTCGAGAGAATTTGCTATAGACACCCGATAACTGTAGGCGAAAAGCCGTTCGAAGACATATTCGAACGGGGCTCCTGAGCAGTGCTGTCGCGGGTGCCCGGAGCGCCGTTCACGCTCGGCGCAACGCCGCCTTCAGGACGGCCACGGCTTCGCCCTCCGCGAGGCCGGCAGCGCGGACGATGCGCGCGTACTCGTCGGCAGCCGCCGCGACCCGTCGACGGGCGTCGTCGCCCCCGGCCGTGAGCACGGTGCCGGCCCGACCCCGGGTCTCCAGCACGTCCGCCTGCTCCAGCTCGCGGTAGGCGCGGGCCACCGTGTTGGTCGCCACGCCGAGGTGCGTGGCGAGCGTGCGGACCGGCGGTAGCCGGGTGCCCACCGCGGCCTTCCCCGAGTTCGCGGCCGTCAGGATCGCCTGCTTGATCTGCTCGAACGGCGGGGTGGTGCTCGCGGTGTCCAGCTTGAGCCAGCGGGGGATGTCCGAATCCACGCCCTGTCCTTTCCGGGCCCTCCCCGGGCCTCTCGCAACTGCACCGGATGACCCCGGTGACCGGGCGCAGTGCCCTCCTGCACCTTACCGTCGTGCAGGAGGAGCCGTGGCTCGCCGGTAGCTGCCCTGCCGTGCCTAGACTTGCCCCATGTACCGCCTCCCAGAAGTGAGCATCCGAAGCATCTCCGTGTCCGAGATGGACAACAACGTCTACCTGCTGACGTCGAGGACCAGCGGCGCCCAGGTGCTGATCGACGCGGCCGATGACGCACCGGCCATCCTGGGGCTCCTCGCCGACGCCCAGGAGGACACCGACGCCGAGGCCCGGGTGGCGCTGGTCATCACCACGCACTCGCACTGGGACCACGTGCGAGCCCTGGCCGAGGTGGTGGCGGCCACCGGGGCCCGGACCGCGGCGGGGGCGGACGACGTTGCGGACATCGCCGTACCCACCGACGTCCCGCTGCAGCAGGGCGACGCCGGCTCGTTCGAGGGTTTCGAGCTGGAGGCGATCCACCTGCGCGGGCACACGCCGGGATCGGTGGCCCTGCTGTACCGCGACCCTCATGGCCCGGCCCACCTCTTCACCGGGGACTCGCTCTTCCCGGGCGGACTCGGCAACACGCAGGGCGATCCGGAGCGGTTCGCATCGCTGTACGCCGACGTCGTGGCGCGCGTGTTCGATCAGCTGCCGGACGACACCCTGGTGCACCCCGGCCATGGGAAGGGGACCACTCTCGGCGCGGAGCGCGGCTCGCTCGCGGAGTGGAAACAGCGCGGTTGGTGAGCCGAACCGTGCTGTCGCCCCTCGGGCGCGGTGCTCAGGTGCTCAGGTGCCCGACGGCGAAGATGCGGCGGAACCCGAACACCGTGCCGTGCTCGTCGCGCGGGTACGCCGCGCGCAGCCGCTCACCGTAACCGGCCTCGAACTCGCGGCCCTCCTCCTCGGACAGGGCCGCGAGCACGGGCCGCAGCCCTGTGCCGCGCACCCACTCCAGGACGGCATCCTCGCCCTGCAGCACCTGCTGGTACGTGGTCTCCCACACGTCGGCTTCCAGTCCCGCCGACAGCAGGATCTGCAGGTAGTCGGCGGGCTCCCCCACCGCGTCGTCGTGCCGCAGCACGCCGTCGAGCTGCGCTGCCCACCGCGGACTCGCCGCGTGCTCGCGCATCAGGGCGTGGGACGGAGCATCGAAGTTGCCCGGCACCTGGAGGGCTATCCACCCGCCGCGCCGCAGCGATCGTGCCCACCCTGCCAGCAGTTCCTGATGATTCGGCACCCACTGCAGCACCGCATTGGTGACGATCACGTCCACGCCGTCCGGCCGGTAGTCCCGGACGTCGCCGGTCTCGAAGGTGAGGTTCGACGGCGCCTGCCGTTCCCGTGCCGCTGCGATCATGTCCTCGCTCGCGTCGATCCCGGTCACCTCCGCTTCGGGCCAGCGGTGCGCGAGGGACTCGGTCAGCTCCCCCGGTCCGCACCCGAGGTCCACCACCTTCCCTGGGGCATCGGTGTCGATCCTCCCCACGAGATCGAAGAACGGACGTCCACGGTGGCCCGCGTAGCGGGCATAGGTTCCAGGGTTCCAGCGCATGATCCACCCTAACTCCGCCCCCCGGTAGGCTGGCAGGACCATGAGGATCCAAGAGCACCTGCCCCGGAACGACGACGGCCGGCTTCCCGCCGACGCGGTCTACGAAGCATTCACCGGTTGGGCCACGGCGCGCGGCCTCACTCTTTATCCCGCGCAGGACGAAGCGGCGATGGAGCTCGTGTCCGGGAACAACGTCATCCTGGCCACGCCCACGGGCTCCGGTAAGTCGCTCGTGGCGATCGCCGCGCACCTGAAGTCGTTCGCGGAGGGCCGCACCAGTTACTACACGGCCCCGATCAAGGCGCTGGTCTCGGAGAAGTTCTTCGCCCTCTGCGACATCTTCGGCCCGGAGAACGTGGGAATGATCACCGGGGACTCGGGTGTGAACCAGGACGCCCCGATCATCTGCTGCACCGCGGAGATCCTCGCCAACCTCGCCCTGCGCGAGGGAGCGGACGCCGATGTCGACACCGTGGTGATGGACGAGTTCCACTTCTACTCCGACCCCCAGCGCGGTTGGGCGTGGCAGGTCCCGTTGCTCGAGCTGCCCCAGGCCCAGTTCCTCCTGATGTCGGCGACCCTGGGCGACGTGACGCGCTTCGAGAAGGAGCTGACCGAGCGCACAGGGCGCGCCACTGCCACCGTCACCTCGGTGGAGCGGCCCATCCCGCTGCACTTCTACTACGTGGAGACCCCCATCCAGGAGTCGCTCGAGGAGCTGCTCTCCACGCGCCAGGCCCCGGTGTACGTGGTGCACTTCAGCCAGGCGGAGGCGATCGAGCGCGCCCAGAACCTGATGAGCGTCAACGTGTGCACGCGTGAGGAGAAGGACCGCATCGCGGAATTGATCGCCACGTTCAGGTTCTCCTCCGGCTTCGGCAAGACGCTGAACCGCCTGGTCCGCCACGGGATCGGCGTACACCACGCGGGCATGCTGCCCAAGTACCGGCGCCTCGTGGAGCAGCTGGCCCAGGCGGGCCTCCTCAAGGTCATCTGCGGCACCGACACCCTCGGTGTGGGTATCAACGTGCCCATCCGTACGGTGCTCCTCACTGCGCTCAGCAAGTACGACGGCGTCCGCACCCGCCTGCTGAACCCCCGCGAGTTCCACCAGATCTCCGGCCGCGCGGGGCGGGCCGGTTACGACACCGCGGGCACCGTCGTCGTGCAGGCGCCCGAGCACGTGGTCGAGAACGCCAAGGCGATGGCGAAGGCCGTCTCCAAGTTCGGCGACGACCAGAAGAAGCTGCGCCAGGTGGTGCGGAAGAAGCCGCAGCAGGGCTTCGTCTCCTGGGGCAAGCCGACGTACGAGCGGCTCGTCGAGAGCATCCCCGACCCACTGACGTCGTCGTTCTCCGTCAGCCACTCCATGCTGCTGAACCTGCTCGAGCGTCCCGGTGACCCCTTCGCGGCCGCCAAGCGGCTCCTCACGGAGAACCACGAGACGCGGGCGTCGCAACTGCGGCTGATGCGCCGCGCCATCGGCATCTACCGCGAGCTCGTCACCGCGGGGATCGTGGAGAGGCTGCCGGAGCCCGACGCCGACGGCCGCCAGATCCGGCTCAAGGTGCACCTGCAGGCGAACTTCGCACTGAACCAGCCGCTCTCGCCCTTCGCGCTGGCAAGCCTCGAACTTCTGGATCCGGAGGCACCGGGCTACGCACTCGACGTGGTCTCCGTCATCGAGGCCACCCTCGAGAAGCCCCGCCAGGTGCTCAATGCCCAGGAGAAGAAGGCGCGCGGCGAGGCGGTCGCGGCCATGAAGGCCGAGGGAATCGACTACGACGCCAGGATGGCGCGCCTCGAGGAGGTCACCTACCCGAAGCCCCTGGAGGAACTCCTGCAGCAGGCCTTCGACGTGTACCGGGGCACGGCGCCCTGGCTCGGCGACTTCGAACTCGCGCCGAAGTCGATCGTGCGCGACATGTACGAGCGGGCCATGGGCTTCGGTGAGTACGTCGCCTTCTACGCCCTCACCCGGTCCGAGGGCATCCTCCTGCGCTACCTGGCGGACTGCTTCAAGGCCCTGCGCTCCACCGTGCCGGTGGAAGCACTGCGCGAGGACCTCAGCGACATCCTCGAGTGGCTCGGCGAACTCGTGCGGCAGGTGGACAGCAGCCTCCTCGACGAGTGGGCCCGCCTCACTGCCGGCGGAGAGCCGGGTGCCGCAGCCGACGTCGTCGAACTCCCGGAGGAGCCGCCGTCCGTGACCTCCAACGAGCGCGCCTTCCGCGTGATGGTCCGCAACGAGATGTTCCAGCGCGTCAAGCTCTTCGCCGATGAGCAGGACGAGGCTCTCGGAGCACTCGACGGCGGTTCCGGCTGGACCGCGGAGCGTTGGGCCGAGGCCCTGGACGGCTACTTCGGGGACTACGAGGACATCGATGACGGACCCGAGGCGCGGGGCCCCAACCTGCTGCTCATCCAGCGGACGGCCTCGACCTGGAAGGTACGGCAGATCCTCAAGGACCCGGAGGGGAACGGGGACTGGGGCATCAACGCGGAGATCGACCTCCCTGCATCCGACGAGGCGGGGGCCCCCGTCGTGCGGATCGTCGGGGTCGGAGAACCCGCCGTCTGAGGACGGTGGAGTCCGCCGCTTGGCTAGGCTGGGAGGATGAACACCATACGGGAAGCACGACCAGCGGACGTGCCGGTCATCCTCCAACTCATCCACGACCTCGCCTCCTACGAGCGGGAACCCGACGCCGTGAAGAACACCGCGGAATCCCTCGGGGAGGCACTGTTCGGCGAGCAGCCCACCATCCACGCGCACGTCGCGGAGACGCAGGGGCAAGTGCAGGGGTTCGCCCTGTGGTTCCTCAACTACTCCACCTGGGAGGGTGTCAACGGCATCTACCTCGAGGACCTGTACGTGCGCCCGGAAGCACGCGGTGCAGGCCACGGAACGGCGCTCCTGGCCGCACTGGCAGGTATCGCGAAGGACCGCGGGTACGCCCGCGTGGAGTGGTCCGTGCTCAACTGGAACGAGCCGTCGATCCGCTTCTACGAGAGCCTCGGGGCCTACCGCCAGTCGGACTGGAGCACCTTCCGCCTGACCGGGACCGCGCTCGCCGAGATGGCCGGGCGATGAGCGTCCCTCCGGGGTCCGGACCCGCGCGGCATCGTGTCGGACGAACCGCGGTCATGCGGGGAGTCCGCTCGACCGGTCACACCTTCGACGTGCCCCTCGACCACTCCGACCCGGCATCGCCCCTCATCGAGGTGTTCGCCCGCGAGTACTCCTCGACGGACCACACCGAGGAGGAGGTGGCAGGACTCCCCTGGCTCCTGTTCCTGCAGGGCGGGCCGGGTGGACGTGGCGTGCGCACCACCCAGTTCTCCGGCTGGATGAAGGAGGCCGCCCGCGAGTTCCGCATCCTCATGCTCGACCAGCGCGGTACCGGGCTGTCCGCTCCTGCCGACGCGGCCACCCTTGCCGCCTTCCCCACTCCCGAGGCCCAGGCCGACCACCTCCGCCATTTCCGCGCCGACTCGATCGTGGCGGACGCCGAGCTCATCCGGACCCGCCTCGGGAGCCCGCCGTGGGCCGTCTTCGGGCAGAGCTACGGTGGTTTCTGCACGCTGACGTACCTGTCGAAGGCGCCCGAGGGCATTGATCGGGCACTGATCACCGGTGGACTGGCCCCACTGACGGGTTCGCCCGACCAGGTGTACCGGGCCACCTTCGCGCGCGTGGAGGAGCGCAACCGCGAGTACTTCTCCTGGTACCCGGAGGACCGCGAGCTCGTGACGCGGATCGCCCGTCATCTCGACCGGGTGCCGGAACACCTGCCGAGCGGCGAACGGCTCACCACCCGGAGGTTCCAGCTGGTCGGTTCCTTCCTGGGAGGCAATACCCGCGTGCACGGGCTCCACTATCTGCTGGAGGACGCCTTCATCCGGACTCCCGAGGGACCCCGCCTGTCCGCGACCTTCCTCGAACAGGTGCACGGGACTGTCAGCAGGGCCTCGCAGCCGTTGTACGCGCTGCTCCACGAGTCGATCTACTGCCAGGGGTTCGCCTCCTCCTGGTCTGCACAGCGTGTCCTGGAGGAGTACCCGCAGTTCCGCCCCGACGCCGAGGAACCCCTGCTCGTGGGCGAGATGGTCTACCCCTGGTACTTCGAGGAGGACCCCGCGCTCCGGCCCCTGCAGGCGGTCGCCGAGGTCCTCGCCGAGAAGGCCGACTGGGCCGGCCTCTACGACCCGGATGCGCTCGCCGCGAGTACCGTCCCCGCGGCTGCAGCGGTGTACCGCCACGACATCTTCGTGGATCGGGACCTCTCCCTCGCCACTGCCGCGAGGGTACGGAACCTGCAGGTCTGGGAGACGGACGAGTTCCACCACGACGGCATCTCCGACGACGGCGCCGCGATCTTCGAGCGGTTGCTGTCGATGACGCGCCGGTAGCGGGCAGCCTCGCGAGCTCCGTGGGTTCTCCTGCCGCGTACCCCGGTTCTCCTACGCCGTGCGGTGGGCGCCGCCGTCGTCAGGGACGGCGGTCGCCGACTCCGGCCTCGTCCGCTGCGTCGTCCAGGCCGTCGCTCGCGGCCGTGCCCTCCTCCACGGGCGGCTCCTCCGGCCGGGAGGCCTCGAGCGACCTGGACCGGATGAGACTGGCGATCACGGCGACGACGATCGTGCCCAGGATCACCGCCAGCGAGGCGAAGGTCGGGATCTCCGGAGCCCACCCGATGTGCTCGCCCCCGTTGATGAAGGGCAGTTCGTTCACGTGCATGGCGTGCAGCACGAGCTTCACGCCGATGAACGCCAGGATGACCGAGAGGGCGTGCTTGAGGTAGACCAGGCGGGTCATCAGGCCGCCGAGCAGGAAGTAGAGCTGGCGCAGGCCCATCAGGGCGAAGATGTTCGCGGTGAACACGATGAACGCGCTCTCCGTGAGGCCGAAGATCGCGGGGATCGAGTCGACCGCGAAGAGGAGGTCGGTGAGCCCGATCGTGACGAACACCAGCAG
>JASLBS010000211.1 GCA_030146405.1 Arthrobacter sp. | reverse complement strand
CCTCGAGAGGTACGGCTCTGCGGCGCTCGGCGAGATCCTCGCGGACGCCGGCGATGATGTCGTCGAGGACAGTCATCTAGTGGCCGTGGCTCTTCAGCTTGGAGCCGCCCACCCCGTACCCGATCTTGCGCAGAATGAATCCGACGAGCAGGCCCACGAACATGACCGCGATTCCCGCCCAGAAGAGCACGGTACCGAGGTCGTGGTTACCGTCGGTGCTCGCGAGGACGTAGGCGAACGAGGCCACGGCAGCACCCGCGAGCATGATCAGCACGCAGGTCCAGGCCGCGGGGCTGTTGCCGTGACCGATGGTCTCGTCGCCCATCTGTGCGTGGGTCGCGGGTGCGTTGCGGTGGGTCGAGTTGCGGGTCTCGGCTGCCATGGGACATCTCCTTCGAACGGGTCTCGTCCCATTCTGCCACTGATGATGCGGACCGGCCGAACGGGCCGCGTCCGCGCACGTGGTGGTACCGGGTACCTGGTGAGGTAGGTCAGGACGTGGGGTCGTCACCGCGTGAGAGGTCGTCCCAGCTGTCGATCTCCCGTGCGTGATTGCTCGCCCTGCTGCGCCCGGGCGGACGCTGTGCGGCTGGGCCCGCGGACTCCGCCGCCGGGTCGGTTCCCACCGCTCCCGAGGATGTGCCGGCATCGCTTCCGAACCCCCGGTGTCCCTCGGATCCCTCCGGGTCCTCCGGCACCACGCCGGGCGCCACGTCACCGATGGAAGGTTCCGGCGCACCGGGCTGGAGGCCACCGGCGGCACCGCGCGTGGACCGGGCTGCGCCGGCGTCGTACCGGCGGTTCACCTGCCAGGTCCGGCCGGCCAGCACCACCCAGAGCGCGGTGGCGACGAGCAGTGCACCGCCGAGTGCTGCGAGCCAGGGCATCGCGGTGGCATCCGTCGCGGCGCCGGAGACACCGCTCACTCCGATGGCGGTCCCGACGGCGGGTCGCGCAGCGGTGTCCGGATCGAGGGCCACGGCCGCACTCGCGACGGCGATACCTCCTCCGGAGAGCACCAGGATGACGGCGATCACCCAGCGGGCGACGCGCCCTGCGATGGAGACCGCGAGGGCGGCGGCGAGGGCCACGAGGGCGAACGCCGTCACCGGTGTGGCGGCGTCGCTTCCCGGGATCCTCAGGTCAGGGGTCAGCACGGCGTCCTGCGGGAGGCTCACCGTCACCCAGGTCTGTGTACTGGCTCCGAAGACCACCAGGGCGAGGATCACGATGCCGAACACCACGATCCCTCTCCGGGTGAACCGGCTCGGTGGGACCTGCTGTGCGGCCGCGCTCATGGCAGGTCCGCCGTCGCCGTGCGCAGGGCACTGGCGGCCAGGGCAGCCCGGAGCGGAGCGGCGGCCTTGTTCACCGTCTCGAGTGCTTCCGTCTCGAGCACCGAGTCGGCCACGATCCCACCGCCGGACTGGACGTAGGCGTGTCCGTCCCGGACCAGTGCGGAGCGGATGGCGATCGCCATGTCCATGTCTCCTGCGAAGTCGAGGTAGCCCACCACGCCGCCGTAGATACCCCGGCGGTGCGGTTCCACCTCGTCGATCAGGCGCAGCGCCCGGGGTTTCGGCGCTCCCGAGAGCGTTCCGGCGGGGAAGGTCGCGGCGAGGACGTCGTACGCACTCCTGCCGGGCGAGAGCCTGCCCACCACCGTGGAGACGAGGTGCATGATGTGGCTGAACTTCTCCACCTCCATGAACTGGGTGACGTCCACGCTGCCCGGGATGCAGACCTTGGAGAGATCGTTGCGGGCCAGGTCCACCAGCATCAGGTGCTCGGCCTTCTCCTTGAGATCGGCGCGGAGTTCCACCGCGAGATCGCGGTCCTCCTCGGTGGTCCTGCCGCGTGGCCGCGAACCGGCGATCGGATGCGTGATCACCTCGTCACCGTTGACGGTGACGAGCGCCTCGGGGGAACTGCCCACGATCGAGTAGGCGTTGCCCTCCGCGTCCTCGAGGCTGAAGAGGTACATGTAGGGGCTGGGATTGGTGGTGCGGAGGATCCGGTAGACGTCGAGGGCGGACGCGTCGCAGTCGATCTCGAAGCGTCGGCTGATCACCACCTGGAACACCTCCCCGTCGACGATCGCCTGCTTGCCGCGTTCGATCGCCCGGAGGTACTCGGGTTCGAACCAGGATTCGCGGACCCGCTCCATCGACGCCTCGACGCCCGGGGCGTCCTCGGCCATCACGGACACCGGTAGTTCGGTGGGTGCCACGAGTCTGGCGAGCATCGACCGCACGCGGGCCACGGCGTCGTGCCATGCCTCGTCCACGCGCTCGTCGGTGTCATCGAAGTTCACGGCGTTGGCCACCAGGGTGAGCGAGCCCTCCGAGTTGTCGTGGATGGCCAGGTCCGAGACCAGGCACATCGCCAGTTCGGGGAGCAGGAGATCGTCCTCGGGCGGGCTCGTGAGCCGCTCCCAGTGGCGTACCGCTTCCCAGCCGACGAAGCCGACCATGCCCGAGGTGAAGGGCGGCAGTTCCTCGAACCGGTCGGTACGGAGCGCCTCCACCGTCAGGCGAAGAGCCTCCACGGGATTGCCGTCCACCGGCACACCCGCGGGCGGCTCCCCGAGCCAGTGGGCTTCGCCGTCCCTGCTGGTGAGCGTGGCGCGGGAGTGCGATCCGATGAACGAGTACCGTGACCACACTCCGCCCACGGCAGCCGACTCCATCAGGAACGTGCCGGGCTGGCCCGCCGCGAGCTTCCGGTACACGCCGATGGGCGTGTGCGCGTCGGCGAGGACCTTCACGTGCACGGGCACCACGCGGCGTGTCATCGCGAGCGTCCTGAACTCCTCGAGGGTGGGGCTGATGGTACCCAGGTGCTGCATGGTCAGAGTCCTTCCGCGTCGGGACGGTGGGCGGTCACCGCAGGCAACGAGCGCCCGTCGAAGCACGTGCGCGTGCCGGTGTGACATGCTGCGCCCTCCTGGTCCACGGTGACGAGCAGAGCGTCGCCGTCGCAGTCGAGTGCCACCGCCCTGACCCACTGTCGGTGACCGGAGGTGTCCCCCTTGCGCCAGTACTCCGATCTGGAGCGGGAGTAGAAGGTCACCCGGCCGCTGCTGAGGGTTCGCCGCAGCGCCTCCTCGTCCATCCACCCCAGCATCAGTACCTCGAGGGTGTCGTACTGCTGGACGATGGCGGCGACCAGCCCGGCGTCGTCCTTCTTGAGTGCTTCCGCGATCGCGGGATCGAGGAGCCTGGAGGGCTCCGGGGGAATTTCGGCGGGAGGACCCGAGGGCGAGGTGAGGGAAGACATCACCCGTAATTCTAGTGCCGCCCGCGAACGGGCCGCGCCCACCTGCCCGGGCGGCCCGCGACATGCTAGTTTCAGCAGTGATGCACTATGTGAAGCCGTCCCGCGAGGTCCTGGTCGAAACGCTGCTGGCAGCCGGCCCCGATGCCCCCACCCTGTGTGAGGGCTGGCTGACGCGCGATCTCGCCGCGCACCTGTACTTGCGCGAGCACCGGCCGGCCCTCGGCCTGGGCATGGTGGTCAAGCGGCTCGCGAGCGTGACCGAGCGGGCCACACGGGAGGCCGCAGAGCGTGCCTCCTCCCCCGCTGCCTACGAGGCACTCGTGAACCGCCTCCTCGCCGGGCCTCCCGCGCTCTCGCCCATGCGGCTCAGATCCGTGGACAAGAGTGCCAATCTCATCGAGTACTTCGTCCACACCGAGGACGTCCGCCGCGCCACCACCCGGTGGGCACCGCGTGCCCTCGACGCGGACTACGCGGATGCCCTGTGGGAGGAGCTCGTGAAGCGTGCTGCGATCCTGTACCGCGGTGTGGATCTCGGCGTCGTGCTGGTGCGGCCGGACGGCCCGCGGCACGTGGCCAAACGCGCTCCGGTCTCGGTCGCGATCGTGGGCGACCCGGGCGAGCTGCTCCTGCACGCCCACGGCCGCCGGGAGCAGGCCCTGGTCACCTTCGAGGGTCAGCCGGACGCCGTCGCCCTGCTCGAGAGCGCCGAGGTAGGACTCTAGATCCGTTGGGGTGTCGGGGTCCGGGAGGACGTCGACCCGCCGAGGAGCGGATCCGTCACCGGACGGGGAAGCCCGCTTCCCGGATGGCGGCCTTGACCTGGGCGATGGCGTCCACGGGCCCGAAGTGGAAGACCGACGCCGCCAGGACCGCATCGGCACCGGCGGCCACTGCCGGAGGGAAGTGCTCCGGGGCGCCCGCTCCGCCCGAGGCGATCAGGGGGACGCCGACGGCGGCGCGTACTGCCCGGATCAGTTCTAGGTCGAAGCCCGCCTTGGTGCCGTCGGCGTCGATGGAGTTCAGCAGGATCTCCCCCACGCCGCGCTCGGCGGCCTCCTTCGCCCAGGCGACGGCGTCGATCCCCGTGCCCTTGCGCCCACCGTAGGTGGTGACCTCGAATCCCGACGGCGTGGCGGTGTCCCGGGTCCGCCGGGCATCGAGGGAGAGCACCAGGACCTGCGCGCCGAAGTGGCGGGTGATCTCGTCGATCACTGCCGGCCGGGCCACCGCCGCGGTGTTGATCGATGCCTTGTCCGCGCCGAAGCGGAGCAGGCGGTCCACGTCGGAGATCTCGCGGACGCCACCACCGACCGTCAGCGGGATGAAGACCTCCTCGGCGGTGCGTGCGACGACGTCGAAGGTCGTCTCGCGGTTGCCCGAGGACGCGGTGACGTCGAGGAAGGTCAGCTCGTCTGCGCCCGCGCGGTCGTAGCGGTGCGCGAGTTCCACCGGGTCACCGGCGTCGCGCAGGTCCTCGAAGTTGACGCCCTTGACCACGCGGCCGGCGTCGACGTCGAGGCAGGGGATCACACGGACCGCGACGGTCATGGCTGCCCCTCCCCTAGATCCGGCAGGCGTGGATGGTGCTGACCAGGATGGCGCGGGCGCCGAGCTCGTACAGCTCGTCCATCACGCGATTGGTCCGGCTGCGCTTGACCATGGAGCGGACGGCCACCCATTCGGAGTCCCGCAGGGGCGAGATGGTGGGCGATTCCAGGCCCGGCGTCAGTGCCGCCGCCGCGTCCACGAGGTCCTTGCGGATGTCGTAGTCCATCAGCACGTACTGGCGCGCCACGAGGACGCCCTGCAGGCGTCGCAGCAGGACGTCGAGGCCGGCGGGAGCCTGTCCGCCCACCCGCCCGATCAGCACGGCCTCGCTCTGGAGGATCGGCTCGCCGAAGATCTCCATCCCGGCGGCCCGCAGGGTGTTGCCCGTCTCCACCACGTCGGCGATCGCATCGGCCACACCGAGGCGCACGGAGGATTCCACGGCGCCGTCCAGCCGCACCACGGAAGCGGTGATTCCGCGCTCCACGAGGTAGTCGTTGAGGAGGCCCTCGTAGCTCGTCGCGAGGCGCTTGCCCTCGAGCTGCCCGACGGCGGAGAAGTCGCCGACCGGACCGGCGAAGCGGAACGTGGAGGCACCGAAGCCGAGCTGCAGGAGTTCCTCGGCCTCCACCTGCGCGTCGAGGAAGAGATCGCGCCCGGTGATACCGACGTCGAGGGTGCCGGAGCCCACGTAGACGGCGATGTCACGCGGTCGCAGGAAGAAGAACTCGATCTCGTTCTCGGGGTCGACGAGGACGAGCTCGCGGGTGTCGCGGCGCTGGCGGTAGCCGGCCTCGGCGAGCATGGCGGAGGCGGCCTCGGAGAGGGCGCCCTTGTTGGGGACTGCTACACGGAGCATGGGGGATCTTTCGCTGAAGGAGGGCAGGGCAGGCTGTCGGGAGCCGCGGGCAGGAGCGCCGGCGCGGCTACAGATGCTTGTAGACGTCCTCCAGGGTGAGGCCCTTGGCGATCATGAGGACCTGCAGGTGGTACAGCAGCTGCGAGATCTCCTCGGCGGTGTCCTCCGTCGACTCGTACTCGGCGGCCATCCAGACCTCCGCGGCCTCCTCGACCACCTTCTTGCCGATGCCGTGCACGCCCGAGTCGAGTTCGGCGACGGTGCGTGAGCCGGCGGGGCGCTCCGCAGCCTTGGCGCCGAGTTCCTCGAAGAGCGAATCAAAGGTTTTCACACCCCCTAGGTTATCGGCTCCCGGGGCTGCGGCGTTCCGCTCCGTCCCTGCCGGAGCTGGCACTCCGGCGCTCACCGCGTCCACGAGCGCAGGGCCGCGGCCGTCGCCAAGGCCGCGGAGACCGCTTCGTGTCCCTTGTCCTCCGAGGAGCCGGGCAGTCCCGCACGGTCGAGCCCCTGCTGCTCGGTGTCACAGGTCAGCACGCCGAAGCCCACCGGGACCCCCGTGCGCACGCTGACATCGGTCAGGCCCGATGTGGCCGCCTGGCAGACGTACTCGAAGTGCGGGGTGCCGCCGCGGATGACGACGCCGAGGGCGGCGACGGCGTCGAAGTGCGGTGCGAGGCGCGCTGCTGCGACGGGCAGTTCGAAGCTGCCGGGGACGCGGATCTCGGTCACGTCGGCTCCGGCCTCGGCCGCGGCGCGTCGGGCGCCGTCGAGCAGTCCGTCCATGATCTCGGTGTGCCAGCTCGCGGCGATGATGGCGAGGCGCAGGGGCGTGCCCTCCTGGCCGGTCAGTCCGCTGATGTCGATGCTGGGTGCTCCGTGGCCGCTCATGGTTCTCCTCAGGTGGTGGATGGTGCTGGGTGTACTGGGCGTGCTGGGTGTACTGGGCGTGCTGGGGCGGCGCCGTCAGGCTCCGGGATCCGTTCTGCTCGCCGGGTCCTGGCGGGAGTCGTGGTCGAGCACGTAGGCGACGAGGTGCTCGATCGAGATGAGTGGGATCCCGTGCTGATCGGCGAACTGGCGCAGCGCCGGGAGCCGCATCATGTGGCCCTCGTCGTGCACCAGTTCGGCGATCACGGCAGCAGGGCGCTTCCCTGCGAGGAAGCTCAGTTCCACCCCTGCCTCGGTGTGGCCCGGCCGCTGGCGTACGCCGCCCGGAGCGGCCCGCAGCGGGAAGACGTGGCCCGGCCGCGTGAGGTCCCCGGGCACGCTGGAACGATCGGCGAGCACCCTGGCGGTACGCGCCCGGTCCGCCGCGCTGATGCCCGTGCTCACACCCTCGGCGGCGTCGCACGAGACCGTGTAGGCCGTGCCCTTCGAGTCCTCGTTCACGGCGGTCATGGGCGGCAGGAGGAGACGGTCGGCGTCGTCGGACCGCAGTGGGACGCACAGCACGCCGGACGTCCAGCGCACCGTCCAGCCGACGAGCTCGGGGGTGGCGTCCTCCGCCGCGAACACGATGTCACCCTCGTTCTCACGGTTCTCGTCATCGACGACGACGACGGCTCGCCCTGCGGTGATGGCGGCGATGGCGTCCGCGATGGGATCGAGGCGGATTGCGTCGGTCACTGCAGCTCCCCTGCCTCCCCGCCCGGCTGGGCGTCCACGGCCGCGAACCCGAGGAGCCGCTCGGCGTACTTGGCGAGCACGTCCATCTCGAGGTTCACCGGATCCCCGATGGATTTCGCGCCGAGGCCGGTCTCCCTCAGGGTGGTCGGGATGAGTCCGACCTCGAACCACTGCTCCGCTTCCGCCGGGGCGCTGACGGCGGTGACGGTCAGTGAGACGCCGTCGATCGCGACCGAACCCTTCTCGGCGGCGTAGCGGCCCAGTTTCGCCGGCAACCCGAAGCGGAGCCGGTGCCACGCGCCGAGGTCCTCGCGCTCGAGCAGTACCCCCATGCCGTCCACGTGCCCCTGCACCACATGCCCGTCCAGGCGCCCGCCCGCAGGGACGCATCGCTCGAGGTTCACGGGCGCACCGGGTTGCAGATCGCCGGTGGTGGTGCGGCGGAGGGTCTCGCCCATGACGTCGACGCCCACGCACCCGCCGTGCAGGGTGACGGCCGTCAGGCACACACCGTTGACGGCGATCGACGCACCGGGTGCGAGGTCGCTGCCGGAACCGGGCGCCTCGAAGACGAGGAGACCGCTTTCGCCGTCGGGCGCCAGCTCGAGTGAGACTACGGTGCCCTGCTCGGACACGATTCCTGTGAACACGGGTACTTCCTTCGGATGGGTGGCGTGCGGGTGGGAGGTGAGGGGTCAGGCGTGGGCGGGGGGCCGCAGGTGGAGCCGTACATCGGCGCCGAACTGCTGCACACCGGGTCCTCCCGCGTCGTCCAGCACCCAGCGGGGAGCCTCGGCGAGGGTCCCGACACCGAGGTCGGGGTAGGCCGGAGCACCACCACCGAGCACCAGGGGTGCGAGATAGCTGAACAGCTCGTCGACGACACCGGCCCGGAGGAAGGCGGAGGCGATGCGCGGGCCTCCCTCGACCAGCAGGTGGCGGATACCCCTGCCGTACAGGTCGTCGAGGACAGCGCCGACGTCGTGGGTCGTCAGGTGGAGGAAACCCTCGCCCCTGATGGCAGCGGCATCAGGTACGGGGGTCTCGCCCATGACCACCCGCAGGCCAGCCCGGCCGGAAGGAACGCCCGTGCCGACGATGCGTGCGGTGAGCCGCGGGTCGTCCGCGAGCACCGTCCCGGTCCCCACCAGGACGGCGTCCGCCAGTGCCCGGATCCGGTGCCCGTCGGTGCGGGCCTCGGCACCGGTGATCCACTGGCTGGATCCGTCCCGTGCCGCCACGCGACCGTCGAGGGACTGGGCGGATTTCAGGGTGACGAAGGGACGCTGCCCGAGGGTGGCAGCGCTCCAGCGCTCGTTGAGCTCCTGCGAATCGGCAGCCCCGGGTCCGCCGAAGCAGTCGACGCCCGCCGCGCGCAACCGCCGACCACCGCCTGCCGCGGCACCGTTGACGTCATCGGCGGCATGGATCACCCGGACCACGCCGGCCGCGATGAGGGCCTCACTGCAGGGTCCGGTCCGGCCGGTGTGGTTGCACGGCTCGAGGGTGACCACCATGGTGGTGCCGCGGGGATCGTATCCCCGCCTGCGGGCATCGGCGAGGGCCGCGGGCTCTGCATGAGGAGTACCTGCGCCGCGGTGGTACCCCTCCCCGAGGACGACGCCGTCGGCATCGAGGAGGACAGCCCCGACGAGGGGATTGGCGCCCCGCACGCCCAGCGCGGCGAGTTCGAGGGCTCGCCGCATGGCCACCGCTTCCGCCGCGGTGATCCCTGGCCCGCCGGGGGACGTCGTGCTCATCGCAGCGTCGGATCCGGCAGGAGGGTCTCGATGCTGGGTTTGGCCGTGCGCTGCGCTCGCGCCCACACGAAGAACCCGACGAGGGTGAAGGCTCCGTAGAAGATGTACATGAAGGCGCTGGCGTAGTAGCCGGCGCTGAAGAGCAGGGGTACCCCCACGATGTCGACGGCGACCCAGACGAGCCAGAACTCCACCCAGCCCTTGGCCATGCCGTACGTGGCGAGGAGGGAACCGACGAAGGTCCAGGCGTCGGCCCAGACCGGCTCGTAGGAGCCGAGCATCCGGAAGAGCGGGGTCAGCGTGAACGTACCGACGATCAGGAAGGCGACCATGCCCAGGCGCGCCCTCGTCCCCGCCCAGCGGGGCGTGACGGCCTGTCCGCCCTGGTGCCGGCTGGCCTGCCACTGCCGCCACCCGTAGATGGACACGGCGATGAACATCACCTGTCGCCCGGCCTGTCCCAGCAGGTTGGCGGCGCTCGCGGCGCCGAAGAGCGATCCGAGGAACACGGTCAGGAGCAGGACATTGCCGATGATGCCCACCGGCCAGGCCCACACGCGCCGACGCATCCCGCCGAAAGCGCTCAGGAGCCCGAACACGTTGCCCACCACTTCGCGCAGCAGGAGGGAACCGTTGCCTATGGGGATGCGGGCCTCGAAGAGCCACTGCAGAAAATCCATGCCGATCCTTCGCCGATACGACGGCTCCGGGCAATGGCAGCAGGAGGGACGGCACGCCGCGCGTGAGGACGCGACGAAAGCCACCGCCCATCAGGGCGGGCAGCAGACAGTCCCTGCTGTTCGTGCTTCTCCCATCCAGACTCTAACTGTCGGTCCCGGAATTCCACCGGCTCAACCGTTGCTGTCCCGCGGATGCGGAACGGACGAACGGGTCGCGGACTATCACCGCCGGTTCGGACTTACACCGACCCCGGAGCACGTACTCCGGCAATTCTTCCACAGTGCGGCTGCGTGATCCCGCCGTGTCGTCACAATTCTTCCGACAGCGATCACGGGGACACCGGGGGCAGTCCCCGGCGGGCGAGGGGCCGCAGCAGAAGGGACGGGACACCCCTGCGGAAGTGTCCCGTCCCTCGGCCGTCCTTCGCGGCGTCCGCGCCGGGTCAGCCCTCGGTCGTCGGCTTCGCGTCGGCCTTCGGTTTCGCGTCGACGCCGGCTTCCCTGCGCTGCTGCGCCGTGATCGGGGCAGGTGCTGCCGTCAGCGGGTCGTACCCGCCGCCGGACTTCGGGAACGCGATGACGTCGCGGATCGAGTCCGTCCCCGCCAGCAGCGAGATCACGCGGTCCCACCCGAGGGCGATCCCGCCGTGCGGAGGCGCACCGTACTTGAAGCCCTCGAGCAGGAAGCCGAACTTCTCCTGGGCTTCCTCGGCACCGAGGCCCATCACGGCGAACACGCGCTCCTGCACGTCACGGCGGTGGATACGGATCGATCCGCCGCCGAGCTCGTTGCCGTTGCACACGATGTCGTACGCGTAGGCCAGCGCCTTCTCCGGATCGGTGTCGAAGGTGTCGAGGAACTCGGGCTTCGGGGACGTGAACGCGTGGTGGACTGCCGTCCAGGCGCCACCGCCGACCGCCACGTCGCCCGCGGCGACCGCTGCTGCCGCCGGCTCGAACATGGGAGCGTCGACCACCCAGACGAACGCCCAGTCGCCCTCCTTGATCAACCCTGTGCGTCGTCCGATCTCGACGCGCGCGGCGCCGAGGATGGCTCGCGACGTCGTGGTGTCGCCCGCGGCGAAGAAGATGCAGTCACCCGGCGCGGCACCGGTCGCCGCGGCGAGGCCCTCGCGCTCGGCGTCCGTCAGGTTCTTGGCCACCGGGCCGCGGAGGCTGCCGTCGTCGTCGATGAGCACGTAGGCGAGACCCTTGGCCCCGCGCTGCTTCGCCCACTCCTGCCAGGCGTCGAGCTGCCTGCGGGGCTGCGAGGCTCCGCCGGGCATGACCACGGAGCCCACGTAGGGCGCCTTGAACACGCCGAAGCCGGTGTCCTTGAAGAACTCCGTCAGCTCCGTCAGCTCGAGGCCGAAACGCAGATCGGGCTTGTCGGAGCCGTACTTGGCCATCGCGTCGGCATAGGTCATCCTGCGGATGGGCAGCGGGATCTCCACGTCGATGAGCTTCCACAGTTCGGAGACCAGTCGCTCGCCGAGGGCGATGATGTCGTCCTCCTCCACGAAGCTCGCCTCGATGTCCAGCTGGGTGAACTCGGGCTGACGGTCCGCGCGGAAGTCCTCGTCGCGATAGCAGCGGGCCAGCTGGTAGTACTTCTCGAAACCGCCGACCTGGAGCAGTTGCTTGAACAACTGCGGCGACTGCGGCAGGGCGTACCAGGAGCCGGGTGCGAGACGGGCCGGCACCAGGAAGTCGCGGGCACCCTCGGGGGTGGAACGGGTGAGCGTGGGCGTCTCGATCTCCACGTAGCCGTCATCGTGCAGGAGCCCGCGGGCCACGCGGCTGGCCTCCGAACGCAACCTCAGGGTGGCCTGGGGGCCGGGGCGGCGCAGATCGAGGTAGCGGTGCCGCAGACGGGCCTCCTCCCCCACCTCCACGTGCTCGTCGATCTGGAAGGGAAGCGGGTCCGAGGTGTTGAGGATCGTCACGGTGTCCGCGATGACCTCGATCGCACCCGTGGGCAGGGCAGGGTTCTCGTTGCCCTCCGGACGCTGCTGCACGGACCCGACGATCTGCAGGACGAATTCGTTGCGCAGGCTGGAGAAGACGTCCTCCTCGCGCACCACCACCTGGGCGAATCCGGAGGCGTCGCGGAGATCGAGGAAGGCCACCCCGCCGTGATCGCGGCGGCGGGCCACCCAACCTGCCAGGGTGACCGTCTGTCCTACGTGCTCGGGCCGAAGGGAGCCGAGTTCATGCGTGCGGAGCACAGCAATCCTTCCCACAAGAGTGTTCGATGAGTGCAGGTATCGCTGCACCTGCCTAGAGTTGTTCCAGACCAGACCCTCACCCTACCGGTCCCGTCCCGCCGGGCCGGACCGCATCCCACCGCCGGGAAGCGCCACGAGCACACCCCTCGGGCCACGTCGCAGCAATCACTGCTTCGCGCGGTGCGCACCCTCCTGCCCCCTGTTCCCGACCCTGAGGAGAACCATGAGCCAGCAACCGGGCCTGCGCCGAGCACTGGGCGGTTTCGACGCCACCACGGTGGGCATCGGCGCGATGATCGGGGCCGGTGCGTTCGTGGTCTTCGCCCCCGCCAGTGCGTCCGCCGGAGGGCTCCTTCCGCTCGCCGTCGTGATCGCGGCGTTCGTCGCCTACTGCAACGCCGCGGCGACGGCGTCACTGGCCGTGCGCTACCCCTCCAGCGGCGGGACCTACGTCTACGGGCGGGAGCAGCTCGGGCCGTGGCCGGGGTTCCTCGCCGGCTGGAGCTTCGTCACCGGCAAGATCGCCTCCTGCGCCGCGATGGCGCTGACCTTCGGTCTCTACGTGGCACCGGGTGCCGAGCGGGCCGCCGCCGTCGCGGCCGTCGTCGGCCTGACCGTGGTGAATCTACTCGGCGTCACCCGGACGGCCCTGGCCACCCGGGTGATCGTGTCGATCGTCGTTCCCGTGCTCGCCTTCGCGATCGTGGTGGCGTTCTCCTCCCCCGGAGCGCCGGACGCCGCCTTCACGGAAGGTGTCGGCGCGGGGGGTGTTCTCCAGGCCTCCGCGCTGCTGTTCTTCGCCTTCGCCGGCTATGCACGGATTGCCACCATGGGTGAGGAGGTCCGCGAACCGCGCCGCAACATCCCGGCGGCGATCTTCGGGGCGCTCGGGTTCACGCTGCTGCTTTACCTGCTGCTCGCCCTGTCCCTGCTGCATGCGTTCGGGGCTGCAGGCCTCGCGGACACCACAGCTCCACTCCGGCAGCTGTTCGAGGACGTGGCGTCCGATGCCGGCTCCGCGCGCGCGGGCGGTGCCGTCACGGTGGCCGCAGCGCTGGCCAGTCTCGGCGCGCTCCTCGCGCTGATCGCGGGAGTGGGGCGCACCAGTCTCGCGATGGCACGGGAGGGCGACCTGCCACGCATACTCACCCGCATCTCACGGCGGTCCTCGGTCCCGTGGCTCGCGGACATCGCCACCGCCGTCGTCGTGGTGGGCCTCCTGCTCACCACCGACGTCCTGACAGTGGTGGGTTTCTCGAGCTTCGGCGTGCTGCTGTACTACACGGTGACGAACATCGCGGCCTTCACGCTCCCGGAACGCCGATGGTACGCGCCGCGGTGGCTGAACGTGATCGGTGCGGCAGCATGCCTCGTCCTCGCGTTCACGCTCCCGGTGGTGTCGGTCGTGACCATGCTCGCGGTCCTCGCGGCAGGACTGGTGCTTCGCCTGCTGGTCCTGCTGGTGCGGGCGCGGGCCCGCTGACCGGGCGCCTGCGCCACGACGAGCCGGGCCCGGTCCCTGTGACGTAGGGCCCCCGGGTCAGGCTCGTACAACCACCGGGCGGAGATCCTCGGCGGGCGGGGCCCACGAGTCGGGATCAGCGGGGAGCTGCTCGCCCGAGCGGATGTCCTTGACCTCGTGGGTGCCGTCCGGCGCGGTGAACCAGACGAACGGGATGCCACGCCGATCCGCGAACTTGATCTGCTTGCCGAACTTCTCGGCGCCCGCGGCAACCTCCGCGGAAATCCCCCGGGCCCTCAGTGCAGCGGCCACGTCCTGGGCCTGCGACCACGCATCGTCATCGGCCAGCGTGACCAGGACCGCCGTGGGAACTCCCCGCGAGACGGAGGCGAATCCCTGGCTGAGGATCCGGGACACGATCCGGGTGACACCGATGGACAGCCCCACGCCGGGGAAGGTCCGGTTCCCCTTCCTCGCCAGGGCGTCGTAGCGACCCCCGGAGCAGATGGAACCGAGCCCCTCGTGCCCGTTGAGCACCGTCTCGTAGACGGTGCCCGTGTAGTAGTCGAGTCCGCGGGCGATACTCAGGTCCGCGACCACGCGCCCGGGGGCGCGCCGTGCGGCCTCCTCCACCACCTGCCGGAGTTCCTCCAGCCCCTCCTCGAGGAGATCGTCCGTCACACCGAGGGCGCGCACCTGGTCGACGAACGAGGCATCGCCGGTACGGATCCCGGCGAGACGGAGTGCAAGCGCCACCTGGTGGTCGTCGGCCCGGACCTCGTCCCGCAACAGGGCTCCCACTTTCTCGGAGCCGATCTTCTCCAGCTTGTCGATGCTGCGGAGCACCGCCGCGGTGTCCGTCAGGCCGATCCCGCGGTAGAACCCCTCGGCGAGCTTGCGGTTGTTGACGCGCAGCGTGAAATCCGGGATGGGCAGGGCGCCCAGAGCCTCGACGACGGCCAGCGCCAGTTCGACGTCGTACCGGAACGGGAGCACGCCGTCACCCACCACGTCGATGTCGGCCTGCGTGAACTCGCGCGCACGGCCCTCCTGCGGCCGCTCACCACGCCAGCACTTCTGGATCTGGAACCGGCGGAACGGGAAGGCGAGGTGGCCCGCGTTCTCGACGACGTAGCGCGCGAAGGGGACCGTGAGGTCGTAGTGGAGCGCGAGCCCGCTCTCGGAGGACGACGCCTCGTCGGCCTGGAGGCGCGACACCGCATAGACCTCCTTGTCGATCTCACCCTTGCGCAGGAGGTGATCTACCGTCTCGACCGCCCGTGTCTCGATGCTCGAGAACCCGTGCAGCTCGAAGGTCCGCTGCAGCACGCCGAGGACGTGGAGCTCGATCAGGCGCTCCTCCGGTAGCCATTCGGGAAAGCCGGACAGTGATGCCTTGCGGGCCATGGGATCGTTCTCCTCCTGTGCGGGACGTACCTGGAAATACTGGACCCGGGTCACACCGCGGCCGGGCTCCGCGGGCTCAATCCTAGGCGTCGGGACCCGCCGTCGGGAAAAGCGCCATCGCCGCCAGGACAGGGTGCTGATCGAACGCGCCTTTCCGCCGCCGTGCGGAGGGGGCCGTGCGGATACGGGGCCAGTGGGTAAAGTAACCTCAGGGCAAGTTCCGCGGAATTCCGGCCCAGGAAGGTGCAGTGCGGCGGTCGGTCCCAGTGACCGGGCCGCGCGAACTCCTCCCTCCTGGCCGATAGACTCCTAGACCCTGTAGAAAGTGGCCCCGGCGTTGCTCACGGCCATCCGACGAGCGAAAGACTTTTAGCGGTGACAGACAGTCAGCAATCCGACGACACGACGATGAGCCAGGACGCGCAGCAGGATGGTGCGAACCTCGACGGTACCGAGGCCTTCCCGGCCGATCCCGTGCAGGCGGACGGGCTCTCCAGCGGTGCGAGCGACGACGGCGCGAACGGGAGTGGTGCGGACGTGAGCGGTGTGAGCGATGCGGCCACCGCGTCGCCGTCGGAGGACGAGGCCCCGGCTCATAGTGAGCACGCGGTGGCCGATGCCTCCGCAGCGGACAGCATCGGAACACCGGAGGCCGAGGCGTCCGCGGGCCTACCGGACGAGTCCGCCGTACCGGCGGACCCTTCCGTCGGAGCGGGGACCGCCTCGACGCCGAATTCCGCCGTGCCCCTCGCGGTCGAGCCTCCTCCGCTGAGCACTCCTCCGCCTGCCACTGCGGCACCCCGTGCTCCGCTCCCCACCTCCATGGCGCCGCGGCCGCCCAGGAAGGCGGCACAGCCCCTGGCCACGCCGCCGGCCCACAGCACCTCCCTCGTGGAAGCGGGCAGGTTCGCGCGTGTCCAGGAGGACGGCCACGTCTTCCTCCTGGTCAATGGTGCCGAACACCCGGTGGGCCAGTACCCCGACGCCCCCCGCGAGGAAGCCCTCGCCTACTTCGTCCGTAAGTACGACGACGTCGTGAGTCAGGTGGCTCTGCTGGAACAGCGCGTGCAGGCGAAGGCGCCCTCCTCGGACATGGCGAAGACGGCCAAGCACCTGCGCGCCCAGGTGGGCGAGCGGAAGATGGTTGGTGACGTCCTCGCGCTCGAGGCGCGCATCGACGCCCTGCTCGACGCCGTCCGCGGGCTCGAGCAGGCCGAACGAGCCGTTCAGGAGGAACTGAAGGCCAAGGAGCTCGCCGCGCGGGAGGCCATCGTCGCCGAGGCCGAGGAACTGGCCGGGCGGGATCCCGCCACCGTGCAGTGGAAGACCAGCAGCACACGGATGAACGAACTGTTCGAACTGTGGAAGGCCGCGCAGAAGAACGGGCCCCGGCTCGGCCGCGGGACCGAGGACGCCCTGTGGAAGAGGTTCCGCTCCTCGCGCACCGTCTTCGACCGCCACCGGCGCGCGTACTTCTCCCAGCTGGACACCGACAACGCCGAGGCCAAGCAGGCCAAGGAAGCGCTCATCAAGCATGCCGAGCAGTTGTCCGGTTCGACGGATTGGGGCCAGACCGCCGCGGAGTACCGGCGGCTGATGGACGAGTGGAAGGCGTCCAAGCGCGCCAGCCGCAAGGACGACGACGCCCTGTGGGCCCGTTTCCGCGCAGCCCAGGATCGCTTCTTCGACGCCCGCAAGGCCGCGAACGAGGCCGTGGACGAGGAGTACGCCGGCAACCTGGTGGCCAAGGAAGCACTGCTCAAGGAAGCCCAGCAGATCCTGCCCGTCCGTGATCTTGCCGCGGCCAAGAAGGCGCTCACCTCCGTCCGTGACCGGTGGGAAGAGGCCGGGAAGGTACCGCGGGCCGACATGGGCCGGATCGACGGCGGTCTGCGCCAGGTCGAGGACGCCGTGAAGTCCGCGGAGGACGAGCACTGGAACAAGACGAACCCCGAGACGAAGGCGCGGACCAACAGCGCACTGAGCCAGCTCGAGAACACCATCGCCCAGCTCAAGGAGGACCTCGCCACGGCGGAGCGTGCGGGGGACGCGAGGAAGATCGCCTCCGCCAAGGAGGCACTGGCCGCCCGCGAGCAATGGCTCGAGATGCTGCAGAGATCAGCACAGGACTTCTCCTAGCAGGACCCTCTCCGCTCCGGCGGAGCCACTCGCCCTCCGGCGCCGTTGTCCACATCGGTGCCGGGGGGCTTTTGCGTCATCGATCGGTTGGCGATGCTGGAGGAATGCCTCCCCTGGACAGTCTCCGTGCAGCAGCACCACCAGAGCGGCTCCTGGGTGCGTCGGCGTCCCCGATCACGTCCACCGGCGGGGCCCTCTTCCATGCGGGTGACGTGTTCACCTCGGCCGAACTGCAGGCCATGCGCCTGGAGGGGCTGGTGCGCCGGGTCATCGGGGATTCCTACCTGCGCAGCGACTTCACCGAGGATCCGGCCACGAGGTCCCGCGCAGCGGCCCACAGTGTGCCGCATTCCCTCCGCCCGCGGGTGGCGCTCGGCCGCACCTGTGCCGCCTGGATCTACGGGTGCGCGCGGCCACCTACCCTGATCAGCCTCGTCACGGATCATCGACGCCGTACCACGGCCCTCCCACCGTTCACCTCGGCGGTCATGCACCAGGTTGCCCTCGGTCCCTTCGACGTCAACCTCGTGGGCGGTGTCTCGGTGACCACACCCCTGCGGACGGCCCTGGACATCGCCGTGCACGGCGAGGACCGCGACGCCGTGCAGATCCTCCGCGCGATCGGTAGGGCACCGGAGCTCGATTGCCCGCTACGCCTCGTGGAGGCGGCCCTCGTCAACACTCCCCGCGTGCCGGGCAAGACGAGGGCACTGACCCGCCTTCGGCTCGCGGGACAACCGGAGCGCACAACGGAATGAGCCTGCGCCCTGCCCCTCCCCCTGGGAGGGGTGGAGCGGCCCGACGGCCGCCGGAACGGTCAGGGCCTGCGCTGGGACCCGGTGGTGCGGTAGACGTCGAAGACGCCGTCGATCCGCCGGACTGCGCTCAGGATGTGATTGAGGTACTTCGGATCGCCCATCTCGAAGGCGAAGCGCGATACCGCCACGCGGTCCGAGGACGTGTTGACGTTCGCGGCGAGGATGTTGACGTGGTTCTCCGCGAGCACGCTCGTCACGTCCGAGAGCAGGCTCTTGCGGTCCAGCGCCTCCACCTGGATCTCCACGAGGAACACACTCGTCTGGGTGGGCGCCCAGTCGACGGGCACGATGCGGTCGGGCTGGTCGCGCAGCTCGGCCACGTTGCGGCAGTCGTTCCGGTGGACGGAGACGCCGGAGCCCCGGGTCACGAAGCCGATGATCGGATCCGGTGGTACGGGGGTGCAGCACCGGGCCAGTTTCACCCAGACGTCGCCCACACCCCGAACGGTGACGCCGGAGTCGGAGAACTTCGGGCGTCGGGGCTGGGTGGCGACGGCCGACTCCGCGAGCTTGTCCTCGGCACCCTCGTGGCCACCCATGAGCGCCACGAGGTGCTCGATCACGTTCTGCGCGGACGTGTGCCCATCACCCACGGCGGCGTAGAGCGCGGCGATGTCCTGGTGCCGGAGCTCCTCCGCGACGGTCATGAGCGCGCTGTGGGACATCATGCGCTGGAGCGGCAGGTTCTGCTTGCGCATGGCACGCGTCAGGAGTTCCTTGCCCTTGTCGATCGCCTCTTCCCGGCGCTCCTTCGTGAACCACTGGCGGATCTTGTTCCGGGCTCGAGGGCTCTTGACGAAGCCCTGCCAGTCCTGGCTCGGCCCGGCTCCCTCGGCCTTCGACGTGAAGATCTCCACCCGGTCGCCGTGGTTCAGTTCGCTGTTCAGCGGGACCAGTTTGCCGTTGACCCGCGCGCCGATGGTGCGGTGCCCCACCTCGGTGTGGACCGCGTAGGCGTAGTCCACGGGCGTGGACCCCGCCGGCAGCGCCATGACCTCGCCCTTCGGGGTGAACACGAACACCTCGCGCGCATTGATCTCGAACCGCAGCGAGTCCAGGAACTCGTCCGGATCCGAGGTCTCCTGCTGCCAGTCCACGAGGCTCCGCAGCCAGCCCATGTCCTCGTTCTCAGGAGCGTCGAACTGCTTCCCGCCGTTCTTGTACTTCCAGTGCGCGGCCACACCGTACTCGGCCCGGCGGTGCATGTCGTGGGTGCGGATCTGGATCTCCACGGGCTTGCCACCGGGGCCGATCACCGTGGTGTGCAGCGACTGGTACATGTTGAACTTGGGCATCGCGATGTAGTCCTTGAACCGCCCGGGAAGGGGGTTCCACCGTGAGTGCAGCGAGCCGAGCGTGGCGTAGCAGTCGCGCACACTGTCCACCAGGACGCGCACGCCCATCAGGTCATGGATGTCGTCGAAGTCCTTACCCCGCACGATCATCTTCTGGTAGATGGAGTAGTAGTGCTTCGGCCTGCCCGTGATCGTGGCCTTGATCTTCACGGAGCGGAGATCCTCTTCGACCTGGTTGCGGACCACGCTGAGATGCTTCTCGCGCTCCGGGGTGCGGTCCCCCACCATGCGGACGATCTCCTCGTACACCTTCGGGTGCAGTGCTGCGAAGGAGAGGTCCTCCAGCTCCCACTTGATCGTGTTCATGCCGAGGCGGTGTGCCAGCGGCGCGAAGATCTCGATGGTCTCCCGCGCCTTCTTCGCCGAGGAGGCGGGCGAGACGAAGCGCCAGGTGCGTGCGTTGTGCAGCCGGTCGGCCAGCTTGATGACGAGGACCCGGATGTCCTTGGCCATGGCGACGACCATCTTCCGGACCGTCTCGGCCTGTGCGGCATCACCGAAGGACACCTTGTCCAGCTTGGTGACGCCGTCCACCAGCATGGCGACCTCGGGCCCGAAGTCACGCTTGAGCTCGTCGAGGGTGTACGAGGTGTCCTCGACGGTGTCGTGCAGAAGCGCTGCGGCGAGCGTGGTGCCGGTCATGCCCAGTTCGGCGAGGATGGTGGCCACGGCCACCGGATGGGTGATGTAGGGGTCCCCGCTCTTGCGGGTCTGCCCCTCGTGGCTGCGTTCGGCCACGAGGTAGGCCCGCTGGATGAGGTCCAGGTCCTCCTTCGGGTTGTTCGCCCGGACGGTGCGCAGCAGCGGCTCGAGCACCGGCGAGTAGCCGGAGGAGCCACGGCCGGTGAGCCGGGCGATCCGGGCCCTCGTCCTTCCTCTGCGTCCGGGAGCGGGCTGCTCCGTTGCGGGTGCGCCCGGCGCAGCCGTTCCGGCGTCGGCACCTGCTGCGCGGTTCGCGGCCGCCGGCGGTGTCTCCGTGGCCACGCGCCCTGTGGCTGCCTGCCCCTCCGACCCCTGATCGGGCCGTGCCGCGGGATTCACCGCTTCAGCCATTCACAGCCCCTCAATCTCGCACTCGGATCCGGAAGAGATCAACATCCCACATGCACCCGGACATCGCCAAGTCTAACCGTGCACCGCGTACGGGAGCGTTGCGCACCCAGGAGCGAGAAGGACGACGACGGGCCGGCGTAGCAGTACGAGAGCCGATCGGAGCACTGCTCAGGCGGGCACTGCTTCCTGGGCCCGCCGCTCGTGTACCCGCTTCTCCTGCTTCTTCAGCTCAGGCTCGTTGAGCCTGAGGTGTGCGTACAGCGGGGCCGCGATGAAGATGGTGCCGAGCGTCCCGAGGATGATGCCGATGAACAGGGCGAGCGAGAGATCCTGCAGGGTGCCGGCTCCCAGCAGGAACGCACCGATGAAGAGGATCGACCCGACCGGCAGGATCGCCACCACCGAGGTGTTGATGGACCGGACGAGCGTCTGGTTCACGGCGAGGTTCACCTGCTCCGCGAAGGTCCGCTTCGTGGAGATCGCGATGTCCTCCGTGTTCTCGCGGATCTTGTCGAACACCACCACGGTGTCGTACAGCGCGTAGCTCAGGATCGTCAGGAACCCGATGATCGCCGAGGGAGTCACTTCGAAGTTGCTCAGCGAGTACAGGCCGGCAGTGACCACCATCACCACCAGCAGGGCGACCATCGCCGCCAGCGACATCTTCCAGGTGCGGAAATAGATCGCCATCAGGATGGCGGCGAGCAACACGAAGACGCCGAACCCGATCAGGGCCTGCCGGCTGACGTCCTCACCCCAGGTCGGACCGACGAAGCTGGAGGCGACCTGGTCCCCGCTGACCGCATAACCCTCGATCAGGTTGTCGCGCACCTCGAGGGTCTGGTCGTCGGACAACTGTTCGGTCTGCACCCTGATGGTGCCCGTGGCGATGTTGGTCACCCGGGGCACTGCTTCGGGCACCACCTCGGTCACGGCGCTCTGGCCGATGGAGATGTCGGTGTTCTCGGTGGCGGACACCGTGAACTCCGAACCGCCCCGGAAGTCGATCCCGAGGTTGAAGCCGCCCTTGACGACCGGGATGAGGATCGAGATCAGGAGGGCGATGCCTGCGATGAGGAACCAGACCCTGCGCTTCGCCACGAAGGGGTAGGACCGCTTCCCCGTGTAGAGCTCGTTACCGAAGGTTGCGAAGCTGATGCGCTTCATTCGTTGGTCTCTTTCCTTGAAGAACCGCTGTGCACGCTCGAAGAACCGGTGCGCCCGGCAGGGGATTTCTGTTGCTCCGCGCGCCGGCGCTCGGCAATGGTGAGGCGTCGCTCGGCTTCCACCGTGGCACCCCTGTTCTTGGCCCGCGCCACCGGAACCGGCTTCTCGCCGGGCTCACGCAGGCGACCGGCGCCACGGTACAGGGGAGCCCTGCCCAGGCGGTCCCCGGCCAGGCCCGACCACGGGTGGCCCTCGCCGAAGAAGCGCGTCTTGGCCAGCAACCGGAGGACCGGGTGGGTGAAGAGGAACACCACCACGAGGTCCGCGAGTGCGGTGAGGCCGAGGGTGAAGGCGAAGCCCCTGACGTTGCCGACGGCCACGAAGTAGAGCACCAGCGCAGCCAACAGGTTCACCGCCTTCGAGGCGAGCACCGTCCGCTTGGCGCGCCGCCAGCCGTTCTCCACGGCGGAGACGAGGTTGCGCCCGTCCCGCAGTTCGTCACGGATGCGTTCGAAGTAGACGATGAAGGAGTCCGCGGTCTGCCCGATCGCGACGATGAGTCCGGCAACTCCGGCGAGGGAGAGCCGGTAGTTCTCGGTCCACCCCAGGATGCAGATCGCCAGGTAGGTGAGCAGACCCGCCACCAGGAGCGAGGCGATCGTCACCAGACCCAGGAGGCGGTACTGGAACATCGAGTAGACGGCCACGAGTGCGAGGCCGATGAGGCCCGCGATCAGGCCGAGGCGGAGTTGGTCGGCTCCGAGGGTGGCGGAGATCTGCTGCTCGCTCTGGATCTCGAAGCTGATGGGGAGCGCGCCGTACTTCAGCTGCTCCGCCAGCGCAGCCGCGGATTGCTCGGTGAAGTTACCGCTGATCGAGGGCCGACCGTCCGCGATCACCGCGTTGGTGGTGGGCGCCGAGACGATCCTGCCGTCCAGGACGATGGCGAACTGGTTGCGGGGGTCTCCCTGCCCGATCGCGTACAGCCGCTCCGTCACCTCGCGGAAGGTGCGGGTACCTTCCCCGTTGAACTCGATGTTCACGGCCCAGGTGTTGAGTGCCTGGCCCTGCGCGCCACGCTGCAGGCCGAAGGTCGCGGTCGAGATGTCCGTACCCGGCACCTCCACGGGACCCAGGATGTACTTCCCCTGGGTGCCGGGCTCGCACGCCACCATGGGCGCATCCGCCGGGGCGGCCTCCTCGGCGGGCTCCAGAGCAGCGGGGTCGAGGCAGTCCAGCGACTCGAACTCGCGGTACAGCTCGGGGGTGACCCAGTTCGGGTCACTGGCGTCCTGAGGCTCACCGGGCGGGTTGGGGAGCTGGTCCTCGGGGATGGGCGTCTCCGCGGCGGGCGCCTGGCCCGGTCCGCCGGCCAGGACCGGCCGGAACTCCATCTGCGCGGATGCCTGGATGAGGTCGCGCGTCTCGGCGTCGGGCGTACCGGGGAGCGAGACGATCACGTTACGGCCGGACTGCGTGTTGATCTCGGCCTCGGACACCCCCGAGCCGTCCACGCGCTGACGGATGATCTCCACGGCCTGGTCGAGCTGCTCGGTGGTGATCTCGCTGCCGCCCTGCACGCGCGGCGCGAGGATCATCTGCGTACCTCCCTCGAGATCGAGGGCCAGGCGTGGGCTCCAGCTCGCGGTGCTCCAGTAGGAACCCGCCCCCAGCAGGATTGCGAGCAGTGCGGTCAGTGCACCGAGCCAGACTAGTGTCCGCTTGGCTGCCGTCCCGGGACCGGTACGAGGCATGGTGGGTCGTCCTTATGCAATGGCGTCCGAGACGCCGGAGTGAACCTTGGAGGTGCGGCTGAGTACCGTCACCCTAGGGAATGCTAGTTGTCCGGGTTGGCTTTCGGGTCGCGGAGCCCGCGCGCGTCGGGGTTCTCGCCCGAGCGTTCACGCTCCAGACGCGCGACGCTCTCCTCGGGGGTCTCGACGCTCGAGGATCCTCCTGCGGTTCCGGCGGAGGCGGCGGTCCCGGTGGACAGCGGGCGGTCGGCGTCCTCGAGGGAGGAGGCGTCATCCGGCACCGTGGTGCCCTCGAAGGCGTCCAGGTTGTCCCGGGTGTCCTCGGCGGCGACCGGTTCCTGGGTCTGCTCGACGACCTTGGCCAGCGCCTGGGTGTGCACGGTTGCCGTGTTCCCGGGTGAGAGCTCCAGGACGGCCTTGTTGTTCTCCTGGTCCACCGAGAGGATGGTGCCGAAGAGACCGAACTGCGTCATGACCTGGGTGCCGGGCTCCATCTGCGTCCGCATCTCCTTGACCTGCTGCTGCGACTTCCGCTGCCTGCGGAACATCGTGAAGATCAGGAAGGCGAGCGCGAGCGGGAGCAGCAGGTTGATGATGCTGAAACCCCCACCATCTCCGGCGGGGGCGTTGGCGAGGACGTCTGCAAGCACTGGGGAGTATCCGTTCCTGAGCGGGGATGTGAGCGCACCGTCATGTGCCGAGGCGTATGACAGTGAAAACCCAGTGTAAAGGGGAAAACTGGGCGTCCTGGTGTCAGGGGTCGGGCTGTGCCCAACTGTCCGGGGCCGTATCCGCTTCCATGAGGTCCTCCGGAGCTACGGAGAACAGGTCCTCCGGCATGGCGGCGGCGATGTTCTGTGGGATCTCCAGGCCGAGGTGTCGCCAGGCAGCCGCGGTAGCGATCCTGCCACGCGGGGTCCGTCCCAGCAGCCCCTCGCGGACCAGGTACGGCTCGGCGACCGTCTCGACCGTCTCCGGTTCCTCGCCGACGGCGATCGCGAGCGTGGACAGGCCCACGGGACCGCCGTTGAACTTGGTGATGAGCGCGGTGAGCACCGATCGGTCCAGTCGGTCCAGACCCCTGGCGTCCACCTCGTACATGTCCAGCGCCGCACCGGCGCAGCGCGCGTCGATGAGGTCGACGCCGTGCACCAGCGCCCAGTCGCGGACCCGGCGGAGCAGGCGGTTGGCGATACGGGGTGTTCCCCGCGAGCGCCCTGCGATCTCCGCGAACGCGGCGGAGTTCACCTTCATGTCCATGAGCATGGCGGATCTGCGGAGTACGAGTTCCAGTTCCTCGGTGGAATAGAACTCGAGGTGTCCGGTGAAACCGAAGCGGTCGCGCAGCGGACCGGGGAGGAGACCCGCGCGGGTGGTGGCGCCGACGAGCGTGAAGGGCGGCAGCTCCAGCGGGATGGCCGTCGCCCCCGCGCCCTTGCCCACGATGATGTCCACGCGGAAGTCCTCCATGGCCATGTAGAGCATTTCCTCCGCGGGCCGGGACATGCGGTGGATCTCGTCGAGGAAGAGCACCTCCCCGTCGGTCAGCGAGGAGAGGATCGCGGCGAGGTCGCCGGCGTGCTGGATGGCCGGACCGGAGCTGATGCGCAGGGGCGCGTTCATCTCCGCGGCGATGATCATGGCGAGGGTCGTCTTGCCGAGGCCGGGCGGGCCCGAGAGCAGCACGTGATCGGCGGTCCGCCCGCGGAGGCGGGAGGCTTCCAGGACCAGGGAGAGTTGCCGGCGAACCCGCTTCTGACCGACGAAGTCGTCGAGGTTCTTCGGCCGGAGGGCCGCTTCGACGGCGCGGTCCTCGGGGTCGGCTGCGGGCGCCACCAGCGGTGCATCGTCGGGGTGGCGGTCCGTCATGAGCCCACCC
>JASLBS010000223.1 GCA_030146405.1 Arthrobacter sp. | reverse complement strand
CCTCTCCGGCAAGGTCGTCGACCGCACCTTCAACGCCGGCTCCAAGGTGGAGACCGCGACGGTCGACAAGCGCGACATGCAGTACCTGTACAAGGACGGCGAGGACTTCGTCTTCATGGACTCCGCCACCTACGACCAGCTGTACGTCAGCGCGACGACCGTGGGCGACGCGGCCAACTACATGCTGGAGAGCACCGAGGCCATCGTCGCGACGCACGAGGGCACCCCGCTCTACGTCGAGCTCCCGGCGTCGGTCGTCCTCGAGATCACCTACACCGAGCCCGGCCTGCAGGGCGACCGCTCCACCGGTGGTACCAAACCCGCCACCGTGGAGACCGGTCACGAGATCCAGGTACCGCTGTTCCTGGGGACCGGCACGAAGGTGAAGGTGGACACCCGCACCGGCGACTACCTCGGACGCGTCAACGAGTGAGCGCACGCAGTAAGGCGCGTCGCCGGGCGCTGGACGTCCTCTTCGAGTCGGAGCAGCGGGGCATGCCGGCGCTCGAGGTCATCCGTGCCCGCCGCGAGAAGACCGACATGGTGATCGCGGACTACACGGTGGATGTGGTCGAGGGTGTGCTCGAACGCCAGGAACAGATCGACGAGTTCCTCAGCACCTACTCCCAGGGTTGGACGCTGGACCGCATGCCCGCAGTCGACCTCATGATCCTTCGGATCGGTAGCTGGGAACTCCTCTACAACGACGACGTCCCGGACGGTGTGGCGGTGAGCGAGGCCGTGGAGCTGGCGAAGATGCTGTCCACGGACGAGTCGCCGAAGTTCGTGAACGGGTTGCTGGGCCGGTTGCAGCAGCTGAAGTCGACGCTGCTCGCCTAGTCGGTCCACGACGAGGCCCCCGCAGAACCTCCTCGACGGAGGGGCTGCGGGGGCTTCCCGCGTCCCGGGAGCTCCCGCCTCAGCGCCGGGTGGAGGCCAGCCGGACGATCCTGGTCCGTCGCAGGCCCACCTGCTCCAGCAGCGTGCGCTCCTCGGCGCCGTAATCGGCGTCGCTCCTTCCTCCGAGCAGCCGCTGCCGTGTGTAGGCGATCCGGGCACCGGTGCGGATGAACTCCCGCATGTCCGCCTTCGCCCCGACGCTCTGCGCCCACGTCATGGCCTGCGAGCGGCCCGACGGCGTCGCGAGCATTCGCACCTCCTCCTGGGTGAACCAGCCCGCGCGGGCGTAGACGCCGAGCCGTGCCTCGGTGAGCCGCCGCTCCGACCGGCGCAGGAGCGCGACCGCGATCACCGCGGCGATGAACAGGGGTACCTGCACCACGAGGTAGAAGAGGAAGAAGTTGTTGAACAGCACCAGGGTTCCGCCGTTCCAGAGCATGTGACCGCCGATGGCCGGGATCAGGCCGACGACGAAAGCCCCGAGAATGCGCCGGTTGCCGCCGCCGCGGGCCAGTGCGGAGCCGAGGGCGAATCCGAGGACTGCCGTGAACATCACGTGGGCGAAGGGTGAGAACAGGCCGCGGAGGATGAAGACGCTCACCAACGCACCGGGTGTTCCGGTCTCCAGGACGGCCGAGCCGAAGTACAGGATGTTCTCCGTGAACGCGAATCCCGCAGCCACCGTTCCCGCGTAGACGATGCCGTCCACGGGACCGTCGAAGTGGCTGCGCCGTGTGTAGACGAGGATCAGCACGCCGAGGCCTTTCGCGAACTCCTCGACGAGGGGCGCCTGGAGCACCGGCCCGATCACCTCCGGCGACGTGGTGGTCAGGGCACTGCCGAGGAGTTCCACCACATAGGTGCCGAGTGCCAGGGTCACCACCACGGAGGTGCCGGCTCCCCAGAAGAAGGCGAAGAACAGGGCGCTGCGCGGTTCAGGGTCCCAGCGGTCGATCCAGCGGAGCCCCAGCAGGCAGATCCCGAGGGGCACGAGCGCCAGGAAGCCGCAGAGCAGGAAGGCCGAGGGTCCCAGGGAGACCGAGAGCAGGAGGAGGACGCCGGCCACCACGAGGGCGGTGATGATCACCAGGAGCGCATTGAGTACCCGACGACGCCGCGGGGGCCGATTCAGGATCGGCTGCACCGGTACGCCCCGGTGCACCGGGGCGGGGTGGTCGAGCCGCCCGGTGGAGTCGGACCACCAGTCGTGCCGCGCCTGTCCGGGAAGGGGAAGATCCCGCCGGGCATGCGGCGAGCCCGAGGGGTTGCGGCGGGCTGCGTGCGCGTCCGAGCTCCGGTTGTTCATCGACATGAGCCAACCCTAGAGGGAGGCCGGCGCTGTGGTAGTTTTGGGTCCGCAACCAACCTTTAAGTTCCGTCCAGTGAGGCGGGGAAGGAGGAAGCGTGTTATGACCGTGCCTGCCTCGGAATCCGGCATCACGAAGCGCGTTGTTCTCGCAGAAGCCGATATAGACCGCGCACTCACCCGCATCGCACACGAGATCCTCGAAGCCAACAAGGGCTCGCGTGACCTCGTCCTCCTCGGCATCCCCCGCAGGGGATTCCCGCTGGCGCAGCGCCTCGCGCAGAAGATCGCCGCCGTGGACACGAGCGTGGACCCGGACCTCATCACCGGCCAGCTGGACGTCACCATGTACCGGGACGATCTGCGCCGCAACCCCACGCGTTCCCCCCTCGCCACCCAGCTGCCGCCCTCCGGTATCGACGACAAGGTGGTGGTCCTGGTGGACGACGTCCTGTACTCGGGACGCACCATCCGGGCCGCTCTCGATGCCCTCGCCGACCTGGGGCGCCCGCGGTCGGTCAGGCTGGCGGTCCTCGTGGACCGGGGCCACCGCGAACTGCCCATCCGCGCGGACCACGTGGGGAAGAACCTCCCCACGTCCTCCCGCGAGCGTGTCCGCGTGCACCTGTCCGAGATCGATCTGATCGGCGGTTCCGCGGTGAACGAGGTAGTCATCGAGGACCGGACGTGAAGCACCTGCTGAGTACGCAGGATCTGTCCGCCCGGAATGCGCTGCGGCTCCTCGACGTGGCGGAGGAGATGGCAGCGGTGGGGGAGCGGGAGATCAAGAAGCTCCCGGCCCTCCGGGGCCGCACGGTGGTGAACCTCTTCTTCGAGGACTCCACCCGCACGCGCATCTCCTTCGAGGCCGCCGCGAAGCGGTTGTCGGCCGATGTGATCACCTTCGCGGCCAAGGGCTCGTCCGTCTCGAAGGGTGAGTCGCTCAAGGACACGGCGCAGACGCTCGAGGCCATGAGTGCGGATGCCGTGATCATCCGGCACCCGGCCTCCGGTGCACCGGCGAGGCTCGCGGCATCGGGCTGGATCGACGCCTCCGTGATCAACGCCGGTGACGGCACCCACGAGCACCCCACGCAGGCCCTGCTCGATGCCTTCACGCTGCGACGCCACCGTGCGCGAGTCTCCGGGGTACCCTCCACGGGCGCCACGCTCGCGGGGATGCGGGTCCTGATCGTCGGTGACGTGCTGCACTCCCGGGTGGCGAGATCCAATGTCTGGCTCCTGACCACGCTCGGCGCGGAGGTGCACCTCGCCGGCCCGCCCACGCTCTTCCCCGTAGGGGTGGGGTCCTGGCCCTGCACGGTGCACTACAACCTCGACGCCGCCCTCGCGGAGCGCCCCGATGCCGTGATGATGCTGCGGTTGCAGGCCGAACGGATGAACGCAGCGTTCTTCCCCTCCACGCGCGAGTACTCGCGCCGCTGGGGGTTCGACGACGCCCGCCTCGCCCTCCTGGACGATCTGGGGCTCGAGGACACCGTGATCATGCATCCGGGTCCCATGAACCGCGGTCTCGAGATCTCCTCGGCGGCCGCCGACTCACCCCGCTCCACCGTCCTCGCGCAGGTGCGCAACGGCGTGTCCGTGCGCATGGCCGCGCTCTACCTCCTCCTCTCGGGAGACCAGCACGACGACGGGCCGGACGACGCCGTCCGGCCCGCCGACCAGCAGAACGCCACCCCCACGCCGGAAGGTCCTACCCGTGACGAGTGACAGCACCGACACCCCCGACTACGTCATCCGTGGCGCCTCCCTCCTGGGCGGGCCCGCGCGCGATCTCCTCGTGCGGGACGGCGTCATCGCCGCCGTCGGGGATTCCGCCGCCGATAAGGCATCCTCCGCCGCCGTGTCGATCGACGCCGCGGGCCTGATCGCCCTTCCCGGGATGGTGGACCTCCACACGCACCTCCGGGAACCAGGGCGGGAGGACGCCGAGACCGTGGAGACGGGATCCCGCGCAGCCGCCCTCGGCGGGTTCACCGCCGTCCACGCCATGGCCAACAGCTCGCCCGTGGCGGACACGGCGGGCGTCGTCGAGCAGGTGTACCGGCTCGGGCTCGCCGCGGGCTGGGTGGACGTCCGACCCGTCGGGGCGGTGACGGTGGGACTGGCAGGGCAGCGCCTGGCCGAGCTCGGTGCGATGGCGGAATCACCGGCCACGGTGCGTGTCTTCTCCGACGACGGTATCTGCGTCTCCGATCCGGTGCTGATGCGCCGCGCGCTCGAGTACGTCAAGGCGTTCGACGGCGTGGTGGCCCAGCATGCGCAGGAGCCCCGGCTCACCGAGGGCGCCCAGATGAACGAGGGCGAGGTCTCTGCGGTACTGGGTCTCGCCGGCTGGCCCGCCGTCGCCGAGGAGAGCATCATCGCCCGCGACGTGCTCTTGGCCCAGCACGTCGGGTCCCGCCTGCACGTCTGCCACGTCTCGACGGCGGGGTCGGTGGAGATCATCCGGTGGGCCAAGGCGCGCGGTATCGACGTGACGGCCGAGGTCACTCCGCACCATCTGCTCCTCACCGACGAGCTGGTCCGCAGCTACGACCCCGTGTACAAGGTCAATCCGCCCCTGCGCACCTCGGAGGACGTCCACGCACTGCGCGCCGCCCTCGCCGACGGGACGATCGACGTGGTCGGGACCGACCACGCGCCGCACCCCAGCGAGCACAAGGAGTGCGAGTGGGCGCAGGCCGCCATGGGCATGACCGGCCTCGAGACCGCGCTGTCCGTGGTGCAGCACACCATGGTGGAGACCGGACTGCTCGACTGGGAGGGCTTCGCCCGGGTGACCTCGGTGACGCCGGCCCGGATCGGGCGGCTGGCGCACCAGGGCCGGCCCCTGGAGGCGGGCGAGCCTGCGAACCTGATCCTCGTCGATCCGGCGGCCCGCTGGACCGTGGATCCCGGCACCATGGCCACCAAGGGGCGCAACAGTCCTTTCCGCGGACTCGAGCTGCCGGGCAGCGTGCGGGCAACCTTCTTCGGCGGACACCCCACGGTGCTCGACGGCGCGCTCGCGACGCCCCGCCGCACCCCTGCCCCGGAGGCATCCTCATGGACCATCTAGGCTGGGTTGCCTTCGCGGTCGGCATCATCCTCGTGATCGTGGCACTCATGGCCCTCGGATGGCGTAACCGGCTCCGCCGGCAGGCGGACGTGCCCGCTCCCGCCGACCCACCGGCCGAGCCGGGCCGGGTCCTGTACGAGGCCGAGGGACAGTACGTGGCCACCACGACGGCGGGGGACTGGCTGGATCGCATCGCCGTCCACGGGCTCGGCCTCCGGGGCAATGCGGTGACCGCGGTGCGCCCGGACGGCGTGCTCATCAGCCGTGCGGGAGCCCGCAGCGTGTTCATCCCGCGCGAGGACCTCGTCTCCGTCCAGCTCGCCAGTGGCATGACGGGCAAGTTCGTGGAGAAGGAGGGCCTCGTGATCCTCACCTGGCGCCTCGGGACCGAGCCCGTCGACACCGGTTTCCGCACACGCCACGCATCCGCCAAGGCCCAGTTGGTCGCGGCCGTCGCGGCCCTCGTACCGGCCGTTCCCTCAGATCATCGACACCCACCGAAACCCGAAGGCAGGCAAGAACTGTGAGCACAGTCCACTCGAAGGCACCCGCGGTGCTCGTCCTCGAGGACGGCAGGATCTTCCGCGGCCGCTCCTACGGCGCCGAGGGCATCGCGCTCGGCGAGGCCGTCTTCGCCACCGGCATGACCGGCTACCAGGAGACGATCACCGATCCCTCCTACGCCCGGCAGCTCGTGGTCCAGACCGCCC
This sequence comes from Arthrobacter sp., assembly GCA_030146405.1. Taxonomy (GTDB): domain Bacteria; phylum Actinomycetota; class Actinomycetes; order Actinomycetales; family Micrococcaceae; genus Arthrobacter_D. The sequence goes on along the minus strand of JASLBS010000223.1, from coordinate 32,781 downwards.
CGCACATCGGCAACACGGGCGTGAACGCGGACGACGCCGAGTCCCGGCGCATCTGGGTGGCGGGCTACATCATCCGCGACGCCGCCCGCCGCCCGTCGAACTGGCGGTCCGAGCAGAGCCTCGACGACCAGCTGCGCGAGCAGGGTGTGGTCGGTATCGAGGGCGTCGACACGCGCGCCGTGACGCGTCACCTCCGTGAGCGCGGTGCCATGCGCGCCGGGATCTTCTCCGGGGCGGATGCCGGTCTCGCGGAGGCCCGGCTCGTCGAGCAGGTCGTCGCGCAGCCGTCCATGGCGGGCGCACGCCTCGCGGAGGAGGTCAGCATCGACGAGGCCTACGTCGTCGAGCCCGCCGACCACGGCTGGACCGGCGGAACCGTGGCGACGATCGCCGCCCTAGACCTCGGCATCAAGGCCATGACCCCGAAGCACTTCGCCCAGCGCGGTGTGCGCACCGTCGTCCTCCCGGCGCGCGCGACCTTCGAGGACGTCGCCGCCGCGCAGCCCGACGGCGTCTTCATGTCCAACGGCCCCGGAGACCCTTCCACCGCGGACGCCCAGGTGGAGCTCCTCCGCCGCGTCCTCGACGCGCGCATGCCGTTCTTCGGCATCTGCTTCGGCAACCAGATCCTCGGACGGGCCCTCGGCTTCGGTACCTACAAGCTCCGTTACGGCCACCGCGGCATCAACCAGCCCGTCCTCGACCGCCGCACGGGCAAGGTCGAGATCACGTCGCAGAACCACGGGTTCGCCGTCGATGCGCCGCTCGACGGTCCGGTCGAGGCCCCCGCGGGCTCCTACGGACGTGTGGAGGTGAGCCACATCAGCCTGAACGACGACGTCGTCGAGGGACTCGCGTGCCTGGACCTGCCGGCGTTCTCGGTCCAGTACCACCCCGAAGCGGCAGCGGGGCCCCACGACTCGGCGTACCTCTTCGACCGCTTCATCTCGCTCGTGCAGGCGGAGAAGGAGAACCCGGGCTCGGGGAACGCGGTCCTCGCATCGGCCCTCGATGCGCCCTCCGAGGCGTCCGCGCTGGCCGAGGCCGCCGCCGCGGAACTGGGTACGCACGGATCGAAGGTGACGGGCACCCAGCCCCGCCACAGCCCGACAGCACAGAGCAGCACGAAGCAGGAAGAGAACTGATGCCCCGCAGAACCGACCTCAAGAGCGTCCTGGTCATCGGCTCCGGCCCGATCGTCATCGGGCAGGCCGCCGAATTCGACTACTCGGGCACCCAGGCACTGCGCGTGCTGCGCGAGGAGGGCCTGCGGGTGATCCTCGTGAACTCGAACCCCGCGACCATCATGACGGATCCCGAGTTCGCCGACGCGACCTACGTGGAGCCGATCACTCCCGACGTCGTCGCGAAGATCATCGAGAAGGAGCGTCCGGATGCGCTACTGCCGACCCTCGGTGGGCAGACCGCGCTGAACACCGCGATCGCCCTCGACAAGAACGGCGTGCTGGAGCAGTTCGGGGTGGAGCTGATCGGCGCGAACATCGCGGCGATCGAACTCGGCGAGGACCGCGAGAAGTTCAAGGGCGTCGTCGAGCGCTGCGGTGCCGAGTCCGCCCGTTCCAGCATCATCCACTCCCTCGACGAGGCCCTCGTCGCCGCGGAGGATCTCGGCTATCCCATGGTGGTCCGGCCCTCCTTCACCATGGGCGGACTCGGTTCGGGCCTCGCGTACACCGAGTCCGACCTCCGCCGGATCGTGGGCCAGGGCCTGCAGTACAGCCCCACGAGTGAGGTGCTCCTCGAGGAGAGCATCCTCGGGTGGAAGGAGTACGAGCTCGAGATGATGCGCGACACGAACGACAACGTCGTGGTCGTGTGCTCCATCGAGAACTTCGATCCCGTCGGCGTCCACACGGGCGACTCGATCACCGTGGCACCCGCCCTGACGCTCACCGACCGCGAGTACCAGCGCCTCCGCGACATCTCCATCGCGATCATCCGCGAGGTCGGTGTGGACACGGGTGGCTGCAACATCCAGTTCGCCGTCGAGCCGGACACCGGCCGCGTCGTCGTCATCGAGATGAACCCCCGGGTCTCGCGGTCCTCGGCCCTCGCCTCGAAGGCCACGGGCTTCGCCATCGCGAAGATCGCCACCAAGCTGTCCCTCGGCTACACGCTCGACGAGATCCCGAACGACATCACGCTCAAGACGCCGGCCTCCTTCGAACCGACCCTCGACTACGTGGTGGTCAAGGTGCCACGGTTCGCGTTCGAGAAGTTCCCGGCGGCCGACCCCACGCTGACCACGACCATGAAGTCCGTGGGCGAGGCCATGGCGATGGGCCGCAACTTCACCGAGGCGCTGCAGAAGGCGCTCCGCTCGCTGGAGCAGAAGGGGTCGCAGCTGTCCTTCGCGCGGGTGGCGCCGGAGGAGGTCGACGCACTCGTCGAGGCCTCGAAGCGCCCCACCACCGAACGCCTGTCGCAGGTCCAGCGGGCGCTGCTCGGCGGTGCGAGCGTGGAGAGGCTGTACGAGGCCACCGGCATCGACCCCTGGTTCCTCGACCAGCTCGTCCTCCTCAACGAGGTCGCCGAGGAGGTGCGCTCGGCGCCGAACCTGACGGAGGACGTGCTGCGCCACGCCAAGCGCCACGGTTTCTCCGACGAGCAGATCGGTGCGCTCACCTCCACGCCCGACGCCGTCGTCCGGGGGGTCCGGCACGCCCTCGGCGTCCGTCCGGTCTTCAAGACCGTGGACACCTGCGCCGCGGAGTTCGCCGCCTACACGCCCTATCACTACTCGTCCTACGACGAGGAGGACGAGGTGGCGCAGCATGAGAAGCCCTCCATCATCATCCTCGGGTCCGGTCCGAACCGGATCGGCCAGGGCATCGAGTTCGACTACTCCTGCGTGCACGCGACCATGGCACTCCGCGAGGCCGGGTACGAGACCGTCATGGTCAACTGCAACCCGGAGACCGTCTCCACCGACTACGACATCTCCACGCGCCTCTACTTCGAGCCCCTGACCCTCGAGGACGTCCTCGAGGTCATCGCGGCGGAACAGCGCACGGGCGGCGTCCTGGGCGTCTTCGTGCAGCTCGGCGGGCAGACCCCGCTGAAGCTCGCGCAGGAACTGGCCGATGCCGGTATCCCGATCCTCGGCACCTCACCGGAGGCGATCGACCTCGCCGAGCACCGCGGGGCCTTCAGCCGCGTGCTCGACGCCGGTGGGCTCATCGCGCCGAAGAACGGCACCGCTGTGTCCTTCGAGGACGCGAAGAAGATCGCGGACGAGATCGGGTACCCGGTGCTGGTCCGTCCGTCCTACGTGCTCGGCGGTCGCGGTATGGAGATCGTCTACGACGAGGCCAATCTCTCCCGCTACATCACCAACGCCACCGAGATCACCGAGGCGCAACCGGTCCTGATCGACCGTTTCCTCGAGGACGCCATCGAGATCGACGTCGACGCCCTGTACGACGGCACGGAGATGTACCTCGGCGGCATCATGGAGCACATCGAGGAGGCCGGCATCCACTCCGGGGACTCCGCGTGCGTGCTGCCGCCCATCACGCTCGGCGCGGACGTGCTGCAGCGCGTCCGGGAGGCCACCCTCGCCATCGCCGAGGGCGTGGGCGTGCGCGGACTCATCAACATCCAGTTCGCCCTCGCCTCGGACGTGCTCTACGTGCTCGAGGCGAACCCCCGTGCGTCCCGCACCGTCCCCTTCGTCTCGAAGGCCACGGGTGTCCAGCTCGCCAAGGGTGCTGCACTGATCGGAACCGGTGTCACCATCGCGGAGCTCCGCGGCGAGCGTGGCCTGCTCCCGGCGCGGGGCGACGGCGGTTCCCTGCCGCTGGACGCCCCGGTCTCCGTCAAGGAAGCCGTGCTGCCCTTCAGCCGCTTCCGCACGCCGGAGGGCACCGTCGTCGACTCCCTGCTGGGCCCGGAGATGCGTTCCACCGGCGAGGTCATGGGGATCGACAAGTACTTCGACACCGCGTTCGCGAAGAGCCAGGCCGCGGCCAACGCGGCCCTGCCCATCGAGGGCAAGGTCTTCGTCTCCGTGGCCAACCGGGACAAGCGGGCCATCATCATGCCGGTCAAGCGCCTCGTGGACCTGGGCTTCGAGATCGTCTCGACGGGCGGCACGGCGGACGTGCTGCGACGCAACGGCATCCAGGCCACCACGGTGCGCAAGGTCGCCGAGGGTGCGGGCGAGGGCCAGGGGACCGTCGTCGACCTCATCACCGAGGGTGGGATCGACATGATCATCAACACGCCGTCGGGCGGCCAGGCCCGCGGGGACGGGTACGAGATCCGGGCTGCCGCGACGTCCTACGGTCTCCCGGTCATCACCACCATCCCCGAGGTGGGGGCCGCCGTGCAGGCCATCGAGGCCATGCGCTCCTACGAGTGGTCGGTGACGAGCCTGCAGGAGCACGCCGCCAACCTCCGCGCCTCCACCGAGGCCCGCGATGCCTCCTGACGCGCCGGTCGCCGCGCGGCGTGCTCCCTTCGGGGTACGCCTCGCGGCGGCACGTGCGGCCAGGGGCAGTCTGTGCATCGGGATCGACCCGCACCCGTCACTCCTCGGTGCGTGGGGTCTCGAGGACTCGCCGTCGGGTCTGGAGCGCTTCTCGCTGACGGTGCTCGACGCCGTCGGGCCCGTGTCCGCGGCTCTCAAGCCGCAGGTGGCGCTGTACGAGCGCCATGGCTCCCGCGGCCTCGCCGTCCTCGAGACGCTCCTCGCGAGGGCACGCGACGCCGAGGTCCTGACCATCGCCGACGCGAAGCGGGGTGACATCGGTTCCACCATGCAGGCGTACGCCGAGGCGTGGCTGGGGGAGGGGATGCCGCTCGCTGCGGATGCGGTGACGCTCAACCCCTACCTCGGCTACGAATCCCTGCGGCCTGCCATCGACCTCGCAGCGGTGACGGGCCGTGGCATCTTCGTCCTGGCGCTCACCTCCAATCCCGAGGGCCGATCGGTCCAGCATGTCGGCGGGAATGAATCCGTGGCCAGGAGCATCGCGCGCGCGGCGGCGGCGGAGAACGCAGGAGCCGCACCCGGGCACGTGGGACTCGTGGTCGGGGCGACGGTGGGGGATGCCGCCGAGCGGCTCGGACTCGACCTGGCCGGGCTCAACGGGCCGATCCTCGCCCCGGGAGTCGGTGCGCAGGGGGCAGGGGCGACCGAATTGCGCAGCGCCTTCGGAGCTGCGATGCCCCTGGTGCTGCCGACGTCGAGCCGCGCCATCCTCGCTGCGGGGCCGCGGGCCACGGACCTCCTAGCAGCGGCGGAGCGGACGCGGGACGAGCTCGGGTGACTCCGGCGGCGCATTGATTTCCGCCGCGCATGCCCGGTAGGTTCGGTTCCAGCCCCACCCTGATCCTTCGATCACCCTTGACCTGTCCATACGACGAGCGGCCGACACCCAGCGCAGGGAGCACCAGTGAGCCTGAAGCCATTGACGGATGCCGAACGCACCGAGGCGCGCGAGAAAGCCACGGCGGCGCGGGCGGTGCGGGCGGACGTCAAGGCACGGCTGAAGAACGGTAAGCTCTCGGTAGCGGATGTGATCGAGAATCCCGACGGCGACGACGCCGTGGGCCGTCTGAAGGTCCTGGACCTCCTCAAGGCCCTCCCCGGTGTCGGGGAGGTGCGAGCGGCCACCATCATGACCGAGGTGGGTATCGCCGCCACGCGGCGCGTCCGCGGACTCGGGATCCATCAGCGCAAGGCGCTGGTCCTCCACCTCGAACAACACCATGCTGGCCCGGCCAGTAAGTAAGGAAGCATCAGTGTCCCAGCCCCGGCTGACCGTCCTCGCCGGCCCCACCGCCGTCGGCAAGGGAACCGTCTCCACCTACATCCGGGACAACTACCCTGCGGTGTGGCTCTCGGTGTCCGCGACCACGCGTGCGCCCCGCCCCGGGGAGCAGAACGGGGTCCACTACTTCTTCGTGTCCTCCGACGAGTTCGACGGGCTGGTCGCGGAGGGCGAGCTCCTCGAGTGGGCCGTGGTCCACGGGCGCAACCGCTACGGGACGCTCCGTAGCACCGTGCAGGCAGCGATGGACGAGGGCCGTACCGTGCTCCTCGAGATCGACCTGCAGGGTGCGCGACAGGTGAAGGAGACCATGCCGGAGGCCAACTTCGTGTTCCTCGCGCCCCCGAGCTGGGACGAAATGGTGCGCCGGCTCGTGGGCCGCGGCACCGAATCGCCCGAGGAACAGCAGCAGCGCCTGGAAACCGCTAAACTGGAACTCGCCGCCGAGCCGGAATTCAACCACACCGTCGTCAACGACACCGTGGAGCATGCGGCAGACGAGCTCGTATCACTGATGGGACTGCGTCCGCTGCAGCGCTGAGAAGCGCTGGTCCGAGCGGTTCCGCCTAATATTTGGAGAATCTGTGTCAACTCAGCCCGAAGGCATCATCAACCCGCCGATCGACTCCCTGCTGGAGGTCTCGGACTCGAAGTATGCCCTGGTGATCTACGGTGCGAAGCGCGCCCGCCAGATCAACGCGTACTACTCACAGCTCCACGAGGGCCTGTTCGAGTACGTGGGCCCGCTCGTGGACACCAAGCTGAACGAGAAGCCCCTCTCCATCGCGCTGCGCGAGATCAACGAGGGAATGCTCGTGTCCTCGCCCATGGAACAGTCCGAGTAGGTTTCACGGACGAGGGCAGCCGGTGCGCGTAGTACTGGGAGTCGGAGGAGGGATCGCCGCCTACAAGGCAGCATCCCTCCTCCGTCTTTTCACGGAGGCCGGGCATGACGTCACGGTGATCCCCACCGACGCCGCCACCCGTTTCGTCGGAACGGCCACCTGGGAGGCGCTGTCCGGCAACCCGGTGAGCAACAGCGTGTGGGACGACGTCGAGCGCGTGAACCACGTCCGCCTGGGCCATGAGGCGGACCTCATCGTGGTGGCCCCCGCGACCGCCGACGTCCTGGCGCGCGCTGCCGCGGGGCTCGCGAACGATCTCCTCACCGGTACCCTGCTGATGGCGCGCGGCCCGGTCTTCCTGGCGCCCGCCATGCACACCGAGATGTGGCAGCACGCCGCCACGAGGGCGAATGTGGACACCCTCCGCTCCCGTGGCGTGATGGTGATGGAACCGGCGTCCGGCCGCCTCACCGGGTCGGATTCAGGGCCGGGGCGCCTGCCCGAACCGGTAGAGATCTTCGAGGCAGCGCTGGCCACGGTAGCGCGCAGGGAGGGTGTCGGCACCCTGAGCGGCATGCGCGTGACCATCTCCGCGGGCGGCACGCGTGAACCGCTGGATCCGGTGCGGTTCCTCGGGAACCGGTCCTCCGGCAAGCAGGGCATGGCCCTCGCCGAAGCGGCCCTCGCCGAGGGGGCCGAAGTGACCCTGGTCCTCGCCCACGCCGACGTCCCGGCTCCCCGGGGTTGCGAGGTGATCCGCGTGGAGACCGCGCTGGAACTGCGCGACGCCGTCCTCGGAGCCCTGCCCGCCACCGACGTGCTCATCATGGCCGCGGCCGTGGCTGATTTCCGTCCGGCGGAGGCCATGACCACGAAGATCAAGAAGACCGATGACGGTACGGACCCGGTGGTCACGCTGGTCCGTAACCCTGATGTGCTTCGTGAGGCCGTGCTCGCACGGGAAGGCAGGGCGGAGCCGCTCCTCATCGGCGGCTTCGCAGCGGAGACCGGGGATCCGACCGCGGACCCGCTGACCCACGCACGCGCCAAGCTCGTGCGAAAGGGTTGCGACTTCCTGGTGCTGAACGTGGTGGGGAGAGAACTGGTGTTCGGCCAGGATGCCAACGAGGTGGTCATCCTCGACGCCGGGGGCGGCGAGTCCGCACCGGTGAGGGGCAGCAAGCGGGCCGTGGCGGACGCCGTGATCGGGCATGCAGCGGCTCTGCTCGTGCGCTGATCGCTTCCGCGGACCGGCATCGTCGGCCCGCTCCGTCGATCGATCGGCGGGCAGCGTCATGGAGGGCGCCGGGCATGAGGGGTGTCCGCAGGAACCAGTAGAGTGAACACGTGAATTCTCCCAGTACCGGTTCCGCCCTGCGCCTTTTCACCTCGGAATCCGTCACCGAGGGCCATCCGGACAAGATCTGCGACCAGATCAGCGACGCCATCCTCGATGGCCTGCTCGCCCAGGACCCCGACTCGCGGGTAGCGGTCGAGACCCTCGTCACCACCGGTCTCGTTCATGTGGCCGGAGAGGTCACCACCGAGGCGTACGTGGAGATCCCCGACATCGTCCGCAAGACCATCCTCGGCATCGGCTACGATTCCTCCGCGAACGGCTTCGACGGCGCGCGCTGCGGCGTCTCTGTGTCCATCGGACAGCAGTCCGCGGAGATCGCCTCGGGAGTCTTCACCTCCCTCGAGACGCGCGAGGGTACCGGTGTGGACCCCTACGACGCACAGGGCGCCGGAGACCAGGGCATCATGTTCGGCTACGCCAGTGACGAGACCTCGGTGCTCATGCCCACCCCCATCTGGCTCGCGCACCGCCTGTCGGAGCGGCTGACCACTGTACGGAAGAACGGCACCCTCCCGTATCTCCGCCCCGACGGCAAGACGCAGGTCACCGTGGGGTACGACGGAGACACCCCCGTATCGATCGACTCCGTGGTGGTCTCGTCGCAGCACTCCGCCGACGTGGCGCTGGATGATCTTCGTGCGGACCTCGTGGAACACGTCATCACACCGGTACTCGCGGAGTCGGAGCTGGACGCGTCCTCGGTCCGCCACATCCTCAATCCGGGAGGCGCCTTCGTGATCGGCGGCCCCGTGGGTGACGCAGGCCTGACGGGCCGCAAGATCATCGTGGACACGTACGGTGGCATGGCACGTCACGGTGGGGGAGCCTTCAGCGGCAAGGACCCGTCGAAGGTGGATCGCTCCGCCGCCTACGCCATGCGGTGGGTCGCGAAGAACGTGGTCGCTGCCGGACTGGCGCGGCGCGCGGAGATCCAGATCGCCTACGCGATCGGCATGGCACAGCCCGTGGGGATCTACGTGGAGACCTTCGGCACAGAGACGGTGGACCCGCAGGCCATCGGTGAGGCCATCAGCCAGATCTTCGACCTCCGCCCCCTCGGCATCATCAACGCACTGGACCTCAAGCGTCCCGTGTACCAGCGCACCGCCGCCCATGGCCACTTCGGCCGCGAGGAGGAGGGTTTCACCTGGGAGCGCACGGACCGCGTGGACAAGCTCCGGAGCTACTTCAACGCCTGAAGCGGGACATGCTCAGCGTGAGGCAGTCACCGGCTCCGGGAGCACCATGACCGATCCACGACCGGCCGTGTCCGGTAGCGGGGGCCAGTTGTCGCTCCTCCACGGGTTCGGCGCCGCGAAACTGCCGAAGGCCGATCCGGACCGGGCAGCATCCAGCCCCATCGCCCGCGTGATCCTCGACGCCCAGCTCCCGCACCTCGACCGTTTCTTCGATTACGCCGTACCGGCGGCGATGGACGCCGAGGCGCAACCCGGGGTACGCGTCAAGGTGCGGTTCGCCGGGCGTGAGCACGCCGGTTTCCTCGCCGAGCGGGTGGACGAGCCGAGTACCACGGCCACGCTCCTGCCCCTGGGGAAGGTGGTGTCGCCGCAGCGGGTCCTCACCCCGGAAGTACTGGCCCTTGCCGCGGCGGTCGCGGCACGGTCCGTCGGCACCGTGAGCGATGTCCTCCGCTCAGCGGTGCCGCCACGCATGGCGCGGGTCGAGGCGGAGTTCCCGCTAGATGCTGCTGCCCGTGAGGAGAGCGATACCTCGATGACCGCCTCGCCGGCCGTCGTGCCGAAGTCCGGGACAGCGGCGGAACCCGATCCACGGGGCCACGCCTCCGGGCCCGTCGGCGAACCGGCGGGGTCCGGTGCGTTCCACCGTTACACCAATGGGCTCGCCTTCCTGCAGCACCTGCGCGCGGGCGAGGCACCGCGCGCCGTGCTCACCAGCCTTGGCGGCTTCGGCAGTACGGGGTGGCCGGAGGAGATCGCCGACGCCGTCGCGGCCACGGTCGCCTCGGGACGCGGCGCCGTCGTCGTCGTGCCCGACCAACGGGACCTCGGGCGCGTCGAGACCGCGCTGATCATACGGCTCGGTGTGGCAGCGGTGGCGCGGCTCACCGGGGAGGACGGCGCCACGCCGCGGTACCGGAACTTCCTGCGCATCCTCCACGGTTCGGCGAGGGTGGCGGTCGGTACCCGATCAGCTGCCTACGCGCCCGTCCGGGATCTCGGTCTGGTGTGCCTGTGGGACGACGGCGATGATCAGCATGTGGAGCAACGGGCCCCCTACCAGCACGTCCGCGATGTGCTCCTGCTGCGGGCGGAGCAGGAGGGAGCCGCGCTGCTCCTCGCCTCCTTCGCGCGCAGCACGGAAGCCCAGCGTCTCGTGGAGAGCGGCTGGGCACGTTCCGTCGAGGCGGACCGGGCGGAGGTACGGCGAGCCGTGCCCCGCGTGGTGCATGCCGCCGATGCGTATCAGATGGAGCGGGACCCGCTGGCGGCACAGGCCCGGATACCCCACGTCGCCTGGGCGGCAGCGCAGGCCGGGTTGAAGACAGGCCCGGTCCTGCTGCAGGTGGCCCGCACCGGTTTCTCCCCGTCCCTGGCGTGTGACCGCTGCCGCCACCCGGCGCGCTGTACCACCTGTAAGGGCCCTCTGGCGCAGTCGGGCCGTCACGAGGTGCTCGCCTGCCGGTGGTGCGGGCGCCCGGATCACGCGTGGACCTGCCCGGAATGCGGTGGCACGAGGACGCGCGCCACCGTGGCCGGAGCCACCCGGACCGCCGAGGAGCTGGGCCGGGCGTTCCCGGGCGTCCCTGTGATCTCCTCGGCCGGAGAGCACATCGTGGACACGGTCAAGGACGCGCCGGCAGTGGTGGTGGCTACCCCGGGTGCCGAACCACTGGCGCCCAACGGCTACGCGGCGGTGGTCTTGCTGGACGGCAACGCGCTGCTCAGCCGCGAATCCCTCCGCTCGGGTGAGGACGCCCTCCGGCGCTGGTTCTCGGCGGCGATCCTCGCCAGGCCGGCGCTGGTAGGGGGAGTGGTCGTGATCACGGGGGACGACGACGCCGCCGTGGGGCACATCGTGCGCTGGGACCCCGCCGGGGCGGCGACCCGTGCGTTGACCGAGCGCCACGAGCTCGGGTTGCCTCCGGCCGTGCGGTACGCCGTCCTGACCGGGAGCCGAGAAGCGCTCACGCACTTCCTCGACGGTCTGGACCTGGAGGGCGCCCTGCGCGTGGTGGGCCCGGCAGCTGTACCGCCCGATGTGCGACGCGAGGCGATCCGGGCGGCTCGAACCGCCGGCGGTCCTGGTGCAGGCGTCGGCTCCGGTCCACGCGCGGGCGTGGGTCCAGGTGCTGAGCGCGGGAAGGGCGGCTCCGACCCCTTCGCCGGTCAGGGCAGTCACCGCGTCCTGGTGTTCTTCCCCTACCGGGTGGCAGCGGACATCACCCGGCAGTTCAGGGCTCGCCGTGCGGCGTTGTCCGCCAAGCGCACCGGTGATCCCGTGCATGTCCGGTTGGATGCCCTGGACGTGCTGTAGGTGTTCCGGACCTCGAGGGTCACCTCGGCCCGGAACAGTGTTTCCGCAGCTCTCCCCCTACGCGCGGCGCGGTGAGGTGGACAGCTCGCCGTCCGCTCATCACGATGGACTGATGAATGGGGGCCCTGACGATCCACCGCAGATCTTCCGCACCCGCATGCCTGCTCGCTACAGCATCGGCCTGCTCCTACTCGGCGCAGTGGTGACGGTCATGGTCCCTCTGGCACTGGTCTCGGAGGGATCGACCGGTGCGGCAGCGGTCGCTGTCCTGCTGGCTGTGCTGTTCCTCGGGATCGCCCTGATGCGCGTGACCGTGCGCGTCGGAGCCGGCGAAGTCAGCATCATCCTTGCCGGCATCATCCGCACCGCGATCCCCTACCACCGCATCGACGCCGTCAGCGTCGCCGTGCCCACCGGTATCGCTGCCGGTATGGGACTCCGGATCCTGCCGAACAGCACCACGGGTTATCTGGTGGGTGGCCCGGCTGTTCGCGTCACCACCGGCAGTACCGCCGTCGTGGTGTCCGCCGGGCGGCCGGAGGAACTGGTGGCCGCGATAGGCCGCCGTCGTGGTCCCGCAGCCTGATCGAGGTCCGCCGTCGAGGAGAAGGCAGCCCTGAGGGTCGACCCCTGAGCATCGTGAATGACGAGCCGTTCTCTTTGCGCACTGCGTGCTCAGTCGTGAACCGCTGCAGCGATCAGAGCGGCCGACTCGGCCTGTGTGAGGTGTGATGTGTCGATCACGTCAGCTTCCTGATGGAGCCAGGTACGCGCCGCCTCGGCATATGGCTCAAGGTAGCGGAGGCGGAAGGCCGAGGGAATCGGATGCTCTCCCGCAATGCGCGCTCGGATAGTTCCCTGATCAGCATGGAGAACGAAGTGGCGGACCGGAATACCGTGGGAAGCGAGACCCGTGCTGATCTCCCGCCAGTACTCCTCGACGAGAACCGTCATCGGAATCACCAGGGTCCCGCCCGTGTAGTCCAGGATCCGTCGGGCAGTGTCAACGACGAGCGGACGCCACGGCGGCCAGTGCTGGAAGTTGTCCGTCATGGGCAATCCCGGTCTGATGTCCATCAGTGTTTCGCCGACCTTCTCTGCGTCGAAGATCTGCGAGCCGGCGATGAGTTCCTGCACGAGTGGGCTTGTCGTCGACTTGCCGACACCGTGAGTGCCGTTGATCCAGATAATCATGATCATGACAGTAGCGGCCCGACGGCTCGGGTGGCAGCGCGACCACCGGAGTCAGTCCAGACAGAACTCGTTGCCCTCGACGTCCTGCATGACGAGACACGCGCCGTCCATCCCTGTCGCCGGGAGCAGGTGCAGGCGCCGAGCTCCGAGCGGTATCAGCCGAGCCGCTTCTGCCTCGAGGGCGGCTATCCGCTCATCACCCTCGAGTCCTACCCCGACCCGTACATCCAGGTGCAACCGGTTCTTCACTGCCTTGCCCTCGGGGACCCGCTGGAAGAACAATCGCGGGCCGAGACCGTTCGGGTCCTGGCAGGCCCACGCCCTGCCCTGCTGCTCGGCCGGGAGGGCGATGTCGAACGAGTCCCACGAGTCGAATCCGGGTGGGACCGGAGGATCGACGTACCCGAGCGCGGCCTTCCAGAACTCCGCTACACCTCGTGGATCCGCACAGTCGAAGGTCACCTGGAACTGCTTCACGTCCGTCATCAGCCCAGTGTAGGGCTCTCCTCATAGCGCGCTCGCGATGGACGCTGCCGTCCTCCCGACGAATGCCGAAGCGACCTACGCGCTCCTGGGCAGGTGGTGTGTGTCGCTTGTACCTGCAACTCCTCGGAGACGTTCGCGTACCCGCTTGTACGTGTCGGAGAGGGTTGCGTGGCGGCCGGCGTCGACCAGCTCGGCCCATTCGTCGAAGGCTGCCCTCACACTGATGCCGGCGAACTCGGTGATGAGCCGTGCTTCTTCGGCACTCACGCTGCCGTCGAACGCTACCGTGATCCGCTGAGCTGTCGACCAGGATCCTGCGGCATCGAGTGAAACGGCCGCGGCTCGAAGGTGCGGCTCATGGAACATGAGTCGTCGGACCCGTAGATGGTGCTGCGCGAAAGCTGCGAGAGGCCCGTCGAGGCTGGCGAGAACGGCACCGTAGATCTCCTCGAGCTGGGGGAGCGGAGGGCGATCGAGGTCCACCCGATCGAGCCAGGCAGAGACCGGGCCGGAGAACTCGTGGTGCAGGGTGAGGACGGACTCCTCCTTGCTGGGGAAGTAACGGAAACACGTCCGATCGGAAACACCTGCCGCGACCGCGATGTCATGGATCGTCGTCGCAGCCATGCCCTTCTGCTCGAAGAGCGTCAGCGCAGCGTCACTGATCTCCGCCGTCGTGGCCCTCCGGCGGCGTTCGCGTAGATCACCGTGCTCGTCCGCTCCCGCGGATATCGCGTTCATCTGATGTTCTCCATGCTCCTACTATGCCATTAGTCAGGGTCGGTCATTGTGGCATAGTATGACACTAAGTCTATGGCAGACCCTCCCCACGGCGGTCACTGCCCGCTGACACCCTCTCCTTCGGAGCATTCATGACGACATCCCACACCACCGAATCTCCGCGTGCCGCTGACGATCCGACGAGCGCGCGGACCGGCATCAGCGGTACCGCCGATGAGAAGTTACCCGAGGGCGCTCCGCTGGTCATCGGACTTCTCGTCGTGGCGGCCTTCGTCGTGATCCTGAACGAGACGATCATGAGCGTGGCCCTGCCGAGCCTGATGATCGATCTGGGGATCACGACGGCTACTGCCCAGTGGCTTACCACGGGGTTCCTGCTCACCATGGCGGTCGTCATTCCCGCGACGGGCTTCATCCTGCAGCGCTTCACCACTCGACAGGTCTTCGCCACCGCGATGACACTTTTCTCGGTCGGCACGGCCATCGCCGCGATCGCTCCTGGCTTCGGCGTCCTGCTCCTCGGGCGGGTCGTTCAGGCCGGCGGTACGGCGATCATGATGCCCCTCCTGATGACCACGGTGCTGAACCTCGTACCAGCGTCCAGGCGTGGACGCCTGATGGGCGTGATCTCGATCGTCATCGCCGTCGCTCCCGCCATCGGCCCGACCGTCTCGGGCATCATCCTGAGTGCTCTGCCCTGGCGCTGGATGTTCATCATCGTGCTGCCCATCGCGATCATCGCCCTGGCCCTCGGCCTGTGGAAGATCTCGAACGTGACCACACCCCGGAAGGCCCCGTTCGACGTCGCCTCCATCGTGCTGTCGACCTTCGCCTTCGGTGGGCTCATCTACGGACTGAGCAGCCTCGGCGAAGCAGCCGAAGGCAGTGTGCCCGTCCCGCCGTGGCTGGCTATCAGCGTGGGGTTCCTGGCCCTGGCTGCGTTCGTCAGCCGGCAGATCGTCCTCCAGCGCGACGACCGCGCCCTCATGGATCTCCGGACGTTCAAGAGCCGCAGCTTCGTCGTCTCCGCGATCATGATCTCCGTGAGCATGATGGCCCTGTTCGGCAGCCTCGTCGTCCTGCCGCTCTACCTCCAGAACGTGCTCGAGCTCGGAACCCTCCAGACCGGCCTGCTCCTCCTCCCGGGAGGCGTCCTGATGGGCATTCTGTCGCCGATCGGCGGCCGCCTGTTCGACCGCATCGGGCCGCGTCCACTCGTGATTCCGGGAGCCTTCATCGTGAGCATCGCTCTCTGGGGAATGACCACGATGCTGCACGAAGGAACATCGACCGGCTGGGTCATCGCGGTACACATGACACTGAACTGCGGCCTCGCCCTCATGTTCACGCCACTGATGACCTCGGGGCTCGGTTCACTGGACAGGTCCCTGTACTCCCACGGCAGTGCCACCGTGTCGACGCTGCAGCAGCTGGCCGGAGCAGCCGGGACCGCATTGTTCGTCACCGCACTGTCGACCACCACCGCCACCGGCATAGCTCGAGGTCTGTCCGAGGTCTCGGCCACGGCCGCCGGCGTACAGGCCGCGTTCATGATCGGTGGATTCATCTCACTGGCAGCTGTCGTCGCGTCCTTCCTCGTACGGCGCCCAGTGAAGGCGATCCCGCCGGGCACGGTCGCACATTAGAGATAAGTGAGGTTCCCGTAGCGGGGACCAGTCGTCCCCCACACCGGGGCCGCACCAGTGCGCTTCGCGGCGCACTGGTGCGTAGACGTCGACGAGGTTCTGCCGAGCCGCTCGCGAGAACGTGATGGCTGACCACTTGTCCTTGCGATAGGACCGATGCCACACCGTTCGCCCCTTCCCGTGCGCGACGGTTGGTCGCGGTGCAGGTCGAGCATCACTCGCCATGACAAGCTGGCGGGATGATCGATACGACGTGGCAGCAGAGGGTGGGGAGCTTCTACGAGCAGGAGTTCGACGAGGACGACCCGCAGGGCTCGATCGACAGGATGCGCAGGCTCACATCGGAACGACCAGAAGGGGACGCGGAGGCTCTGTTCGAACTGGCCGGAGTGCACGACGCTCTAGGGCTCGAGCATCAGGCGATCCCGTTGTACAGGAGAGCCATCGAAGCAGGACTCGAGGGCACGAGCGCGCTACGGGCAGCTATCCAACTCGCCAGCACGCTACGCAATGTGGGCAACTCCGCCGAGGCCGTGACGATTCTCGGATCCATGCCCCACGCCGGAAGCGACGAAGGGGCGCGCCAGGCCTTCCTCGCCCTGGCACTGCACGATGAAGGCCGACACGGGGATGCACTGAGGACAGCACTCCTGGCTCTCATCCCCACCCTCGACGGCTACCAGCGATCTCTGGGGGAATACGCAGCATTGCTGCCCGGCAACGCAGTAGAACCCTGAGGATCTCCCGTGGTGCAGAGTCCGCCGTACTCGATGTCCTACCTGGTCAGGCGAGCGGTGAGCACCCGGTACTGAGGGTGGTCAGCGAGGAATGAGAAGGCCGCCGGGCACTGGGGGACCACGCTCAACCGCCGCTTGTGGGCGTTGAGCACGACGTTGCGCATGAGGGTCACGTCGATGCCCTGATCGCGGAAGCCTGGTTGTTCGACACTGTCGACAAGCACGAGTTGCCCGCCGTTCATCGTGTACCTCAGATACGCCGCGAGTTCACCGTCGATGAACAGTTCGAACCGGCGATACAGAGGGTTGTCCCGGAAGGTCTCCTTGAGCTGGCGGACGGGCTGGCGCGTTTGAGCCTGCTGGACGCGGCACTCCAGTTCCTCGACGATCATCTCGTAGCGGTCCACGGTGCCGGCCGGCGGGTAATCGGTGTCCATGAGCTTGTACGCCTGGTTCACCAGGACCCTCAGATGCCTCGTCGGCAGGGCTGCAAGTTCTTGGGCAGAAAGATCATCGTCGAAGGGGGCACTATGGTGCTCCTGTGGGCCGGCCTGCGCCTCCACCACCTGGAGAACGGTCGGCGCGTGGGACATCGAGAGGACAGTGGCCGAAGCGGGATCATGCGCTTCACGGTCATGCTCGGGAGTGGGGTCGGTCTGGGCGGGGTGCAGAAATTCGGGCATGGCCGTTCCTGTGGTCGTCAGAAACCTGGCCTTTGTCTGGACCCCGGTGTCCTCTAGACACTATCGGTGACTCGCTCGAAAACAAACCAGCACGCTCATCGCAGTGGCTGGAAGCGCTCCGGATCCACTGTCCGGCTTGTTCAGATCCAGAGTTCCACCTGCGCCTCGAGGGCGAGGCGCTTCAGCGCCTCCATATCCTCAGGGGTGAAGGTTCGCGGCTGGTCGTCCATGAGGCAGAGCGTGCCGATCCGCCAGCCATCGATCGTCGTGAGGGGGTGACCCGCGTAGAAGCGCACCCCTGGTCCGCCGGCGACCAGCGGATGATGCCGCCACTGCGGGTGGACGCCGGCGTCTGTGATCACGAACGTCCGATCCTGTTGGATGGTTGTCGCGCACAGGGAGAGATTCCGAGGCAGGTCCTGACCCAGCGGCCCGGTAACTGACTTGATGACCTGCGTATCCTCGGTGATGAGGGCGATCGACGCGGAGCTGACGTTGAAGTGATCCCGCGCCAGCCGAGTGATTCTGTCGAAGCGTTCTTCCGCCCCGCTCTCGAGCAGCCCGGAGTCATACAGAGCTTCGCATCGCCGGAACTCTGCCTCATCGAAGAGGTCCTTCGTCGGAAGATCATCGATGGTGGTGGTGGAGGTCTCATTGCCGACCGCGGTGGTACTGGTGCTGTGGTCTCCGAGCGGAGGAGCGGTGAAGTCGTAGACGTCGGGAGAGAGCGTCAGGGTGCGCAGGTATGCCTCGTATCCCGAGTTCTGTGCGATGTCGCCGTCGCTGTAATGCGCACCGTCCGCGGTGGAACCAGTACCGTCCATCGATTCGTTGACCGCTTGGGCGATCATGTCCCGTTGACTCCTGGACAGCATGATCAAGCCGGAGAGATAGCCCTCGATGTGGAACTCATCGGCGCTGCCGGACAGGGCGAAGTACGCCATGAACACGTCATCAGCGGTCAATCGTGCTGCGCGGGCTGTCTGGATCGCGCTCCATTGCTGTACGTACTGATCGATCACCACGACCTACTCTCCTCAGCTGGCTCACCTGCCCGGCTCGTTCGGGAGCCGAACAAGCCGTGTGACCCGCTCACACTACGACCCGGTACCTCGAAAGAGCTTTCTTATTCTCGTGACGTGAGCGGAGTGGACATGACCCGCCGATCGTGTCGCTGACAATGGAAAAGGAGAAGGCCCGAAAGGAACCGGGCGGGTGCGTGTACCTCAGTGGGTGATCGCTGCGCGCTGGGTGAAGTGCGGAACGTGAAGGAAGAGGGGCGCTGCAGGTGCAGCGCCCCTCTGGATGTTCGGCGTTACCGGTCAGCTGTCACCCGGTGGTTCGCTCAGTGGCGGCCGGTGGTGCCGTGGGTTCCGTCCGTAGTGGTGCCGTCGGCGTCGATGATCTCGATCCTTTCCTTGCGGACCTCATCGGTGACGGTTTCCTGCTCCGTCACGGTTTCCTTGTCGAGGCGGACGCGTTCGACGGGAACGGCTTCCTTGTCGACGACGGCGCGCTCGGCTCGCAGGACGACCTCGTGCTCTTCTTCCCTGAAGGTAGGACCGTCGAGTGCATCCCCACGGTTCGCGTTGGTGATGGGCTCACGCTCGATGCGTACTTCCTCATGCGAGAGGGGAACAGTCCGCGTGACGTTCTCGGTCACGACGTACTTGCGCAGTCGGGCCTTGCCGGCTTCGCGGCGCTCGGTGCTGACGTTGAGCTGCTCTTCGGAGCGGGTCATCGCGTCATCGGTGGTGGGACCCGAGGTGTCATGTCCGACCGTGGTGTTCGAGCGGTCGCGGTGCTCGTCCCCGGCCTGGTGGCCGGCCTCGTACCCTGCAGTACCTGTCGTCCCCGTCGTGGTGCCCGTGGTGCCCTTCGTGCCCGTGGTCCCGGTGGTGTTGGTGTCGTGGAACTCGCCACCGGTGTGGCCGGAGAGCCCGTAGTGGCGGTACAGACGGTCTTCTTCGTCGGGGCTGAGCGCGCCGTCGGACTCGATCCGCGGTGCGTCCTTGACCTGGTCCTTACCGTACGCGATGGTCACGTCGTTCCCGTTGACGTTCGCACCCTGCAGAGGTGCGAAGGACTCCGAGGTGCCGAACAGGCCGGTCTTGACGGTGACCCAGCTGGGGTCCTGAGTCTGGTCGTCGAGGTAGACCTCCCCGACGGAACCGATCTTGGCGCCGTGGGAGTCGAGGACGTGGCCACGGCCGGAGAGGATGGTGTCGATATCGTGCTGCGAGATCATGGGTTGTTCCTTCTTGGGAGTTGTCTGAAGCCGGAGGAGATGTCCGGCCGGAGTTGATGCCCGGTCGGTTCTAGTGGCCGGTGATGCCTGACTGGTGGTCGATGCCTACCTGATCGACCTTGCGGTGGAAACTCATGCCGGCCTTGCCGCCGAGGATGGCCCCGAGAAGGGGAACCAGGACCGCGATGGCCAGGGCGATGAGTCCGCTGGTGGTCAGGGTGTCCTGGTCGAGTGCGATGCTCGGTGCGCCGTCAATCCTGTCGAGGACGTTGAACTGATCCCCTGCCACAACAGCGAGGATCGCGAGGACGATCGCGATGATGATGCCCCACAGCCATACGGCCAGACCCTGCTTGGCCCCATCGAAGCGCGCCATGCGGCCGGCGACGTAGCCACCGCAGTAGTAGGCGAGGAACAGGACCACAGCGAGCACGATGCCGCTGACGATCCCGATCGTGTCGGCGTTCTGTGTCGCCTGATCAGTGGCGTCGGAGGCACTGCTCGTGTTGGCGGCCCCGACCCCGACTCCGATCGCTGCCGCGAGGGCGCTGAGCAGAACGGTCAGTCCGATGGCAGTCAGCCACCCGAAGAACGCCGATCCCCATTTGATGCCACCGAAGCGTTCCTTCTCGGCGGCGACGACGTCGTTCCTGCGACCCTTGGGGGTACTGGCCCCGGAGGTGTTCTTATCTGTCATGTCATGTCCTTCTCATACGAGATGTGCGAGTGCGGTCCAGCTAGCGTTCATCCCTCGGGTAGGAAACAAGACGTCTACCCGAGGGGGATCGCCCCCACAAAGACGATACCTAAGCACGCTTATAATAAGTAGCCTTGTGTTCGCTCTTGACGGCACTCCGCCCAGTGGTTGACATCGGGTAGCTCATCGCGGAGGCGTGAAGGAGGTGCGCCACAAGCGTCATCGACTCGGTTCGCGCCGTGCTCAGTGCTCATCTTCCGACGACACCCAGCTCGTGGGGCTCTGAGTACGAAGTACACGTGATCACCGAGCGTCCGGATCGCTGTCTGCAGCGTTCTCTTCCGCCCGAAGAGCTGCATGATGCAGGGGAAGCAGGCGACCACCTCATCGGTTCCTGCACAGAATACGTTCGGCATGCAAGCGTTCGGGGGCGGTAGTTCGACGAGAAGGGATCGGAAATGGCGTTGTCAGAGTAGGAACACCTACAGTGGAATGAGTTCGGGCGCCAGCTGGCAGGTGAAAGTCCTCAGCGGAGCCAGTCGATGGGAAGGCGAAGGTCAGCGCAGTATGGTGCAGGGACTGCCAGGACAGTGCCGGCATCGGCCGTCGTGCGGGTGGCCTTCATGAGCGGGATCCTCGCCGTCGTCGTGAAGATCCCGCTCATCGCCGTCGCGGAATTCGTGCTCATGACCATCGGTGGGATCAGGCTCCGGTTGGCGAGGTCCGGTGTCGGGATCGCCCTGGTGCCGAACCGGGCAGTATCGGAGACTTCCTGATGGCAGCCGACTACTGGTCCTCATTGCAGCTACTCTCCCTCGCGGCCCGCGCGGTGCAACGGGAATCAGCGACCTATCTGAAGGCGATCGGGTTACCTCAGCTCGGCTTCTACGTCCTCGAGTACCTCAATGAACAAAGCCCCAGAATGCAGTCGGAACTCGCCCGGCTGGTCCTTGTCCGGACTCAGACCATCAGGGTGGTCCTCAGCACACTCGAGGACAAACACTGGATCACCCGCCAGCACGGGATCGGCCAGAACCAGGTAGCGGTCAGTATCACCGAGCAGGGCCTGACCCTCCTTGTCGCGGCACAGGAACGCCTCGAATCGCTTCAGCTACCGACCGACCTCGAAGCACTGCGTCCCTTCCTGTCCACGATCATCAGGCGCACTGCCCATTAGTACTGCACGGGGAGTCGACAGCTGGTAGCGAAGAGGGGAAGCGCCCGCCACGCGTGAACCTCTGTCGCCGTCGAGGATCCGGGCGTGACCAGGCTGTCAGTACGCGGAATGCCGCAGTGGATCACACGCGTTCGAGGGGACGGTGTGGTCCGGGTGGGATCCCGACCTCGATCCCATCACCGACCTCTACCTCCCCGCCTGCGAGGACGATGCCCATGATTCCTGCTGTGCGGACGATCTTGCCCTCATCGTTCCGGGGCAGCACTGCCTTCAGGAGTCCGGCTTGGAAGTGATCGATCTGCAGGCACGGATTGCGCAGACCTGTCACCTGGATGACAGCGTTCTCGCCAAGTCGCAGGATCGTGCCTTCCGGCAGGCCCAGGAGGTCGACGCCGCGAGTGGTGATGTTCTCGCCGAGGTCACCGGCGTGCACTGCGAAGTCGTTCCGGCCGAGCTCGTCGAACAGTTCTGCCTGGATCAGATGGACCTGACGCAGGTTGGGCTGTGTCGGGTCAGCTCGCACTCGTGAGAGGTGCTGAACGGTAGTCCCCGAGTGGGCATCGCCTTCGACTCCCAGCCCTTCCACAAGCAGCATCGACGGAAGCGGCTGCTTGCTGAAGTTGTGCTGATGACTCCGACTGACCGAGACGACGCGACGGCTGTTCACCGTTGACCTCATAGTCAAGCTCCCTTGATCTGCAGTGGTACCCGCCTTCGAGAGTCGGGGGGTCAAGCCGGAACGAGCCCGTCGAGGCTTCCTGTTCTACCTCGTCCTGAGCCTATCGGTGAGGACGAGGTAGAGAGCGGAACGTGCAATCCACAAGGGCAGAGGGGAGTGCACGTCCGGGCCCGGCCGGGGCTGGGACAGGTACCTTTCCCATGGGGCAACTCGGTACTAGGGTGACCGCGTGATGATCGAGGTACATCCGGCCTCCGGGGACCGCTTTGACGATCTGTCGTCGATTCTTGCTCCGAAGCGACCGGATGCGCCGGCGTGCTGGTGCCTCACGTATCGGCTCACCTCGTCCGAGTTCAACAGCCTGCAGGGTCAGGAAAGGCCTGACCGTCTGAGAAGGCTCTGTGAGCAGGACATCGCTCCGGGTGTCATCGCTCATGTCGACGGTGAGCCGGCGGGTTGGTGTGCAATGGGGCCCCGCGAGGAGATGGGCCGGTTACGCCAGTCGCGGACCATTCAACGGTTCGATGATCTGCCGGTGTGGAGCATCGTCTGCCTCGTCGTCAAGGTCGGATACCGGAAACAGGGACTTTCCCTTCACCTTCTGCAGGGAGCGGTCGATCATGCCGCGAGCCTCGACGTAGGAATGCTCGAAGCGTACCCGATCGAGACTGACGGGCAACGGGTCGGTTCCACCTTCGCCTTCGTCGGGACGGCGACCCTTTTCGCTTCCGCAGGATTCACTCCCGTACAGGAGACGACGGCCCGCAGCGGAGGTAAGCCGCGCTGGATCATGCGACGACCCGTGGTCCCTGCCCTTGAGCAACCGAGCATCTAGGCCGCCAAGCTTCTGCACCGAGCAGCCCGATGTGAGGAAGCCCCGGAGGTTGACCTCGGCTCCCCGCGAACCAGCCATACTCGTTCTCCGTCAGGTGTTTCACGAGTCCTGGAAGGCATAGCCCCGAGGGTGTAGCGAAGGTCATGGGCTGAGGATGATGGCCGGTCGGTCATCATCCTCAGCCGGTCCTGCAGGAGCCCGGTCGCGGCCACTCCCGCGACCGGGCTCCTTCTGTGTCGGTGCATCACCGGGGTATCGCGCCCACCGCTGACCCACCGAGCCTGGTGCCCGCGGCGCCCGTTCACCGAGCGCCGCGGGAGTCTACTTCCGGCCCTTGCCGGGTTTCGCCCACACGCTCAGCTCCACCGGATCGGTGGTCACCGAACCGTGCGGATTGGAGAACGTGGCACGGAACAGGCGTCCATCGTCGGTTGCCTCGGCTTTCTTGACCTGCGCGATCGAGAAGTAGGTGCCTCGATGGTCACGCTTGGCGCGCTGCGTGACGTCCGCCGGTTGCCAGGTGGCCCCGTCGTCGTCCGAGCTCTCCCACACCGCCACGGGCTCCGGCGTGCCGGTGCCACTCGCCATGAAGGTGGCCTTGTGGCCCTCGCGAGCCGTCGCGGGACGGGGCGAGGAGACGAGCCCGGGAAGCTCGACTGTCTGGTCCACCGTGGGCCAGCCGTCCTTCCACCCCATCTTCTGCAGACCCAGGGTGGGGATGTACGGAGCGGCCTCGTTGGACCCGTCGTAGTAGTGGAACGCGAGATAGTCGCCGAAGACCGACTGGCCACCCGCACCGTTCATGGCGCCGTGCGACTCGAGGAGAATTGTTCCTCCACCGCCGACCATGTTTCGTCCCTCCTTGTCGAGGTATGGGCCGGTGACGGAATCGGAGCGACTCACCGCGATCTTGTAGGTCGAGTCGGCTCCCTGGCAGCAGGAGTCGAACGAGGTGAACAGGTAGTAGTAGCCGTCACGGTGCATGATGTAGGGCGCCTCGATAGGGTTGCCCGGCATGAAGCGGTCCGCGATGTGGACCGTCTGCGACTGCCAGTTCTCCACTGGCTTGCCGCTGGGCCACTCGAGCGGTACCAGGAAGATGCCGTACCAGAAGGAACCGATGGACATGTAGGGATTGCCGTCCGCGTCCTCGACGATGCCGGCGTCGATGGCGTTGAAGGTTTTCCCGGGGTTGTCGGGATCCAGACCGGTCACCGGCGACTCGACGACGAGACCCTGGTCCACCCACTCGTAGTCCGGGTCCTCAGGATTCAGCGTGGTGTTCGTGGCAAGCGCCGTGAGGGAGTTGTCGGTACCGAAACGCGACGCCGAGTAGTAGAGGTAGTACGTGCCGTCGTGCTCGTAGATCTCGGGTGCCCAGAGATTCTCGGGGAGCACGCCGTCCGAGTAGCGTTCGTCGATCCAGGCGGGGATCTCATCCCACACCGTGCCTGTGTACTCCCACGTGGTCCCGTCGTCATGCGAGGACCAGGTCTGGATGGTGCCGCCGTTCTCCCGATTGATCAGGCCGGTGGAGTAGACGTACCAGGTTCCGTCGTCAGCGATGACCAGCGCCGGGTCGTGAATGGGCCTGGTCTCGCCCACCACGGACTTCCCACCCACCAGGTCCTCGAGACTCCCGGCCGCGGACTGCTGGGTGAGGGTCGGGGGTGCGGAAGGAGCCTTGGGCCCTGCGGACGCCGGGAGGGCACCTCCGGCGAGCGCGAGAGCCAGAACCGCGATGATGCTTACAGGACGTGACCAAGGTTTGTTCCGTGACGTCATTATCACGCGGTCCTTTCAAGGGGGAGGAAGGTGGGCCGCCAGAGCCGGGCGATCCGTTTACATCGTTGTAGAAGAGTGACATGTAACACACGACGCCGTCAAGATCCGGGGGGATCATCTTCGCCTGAGGGGAGGCGGCTGAGCCGGCGGCTGATCGATGCCTACGGGATCGATGGCAGGTTCCTGCGCGAGTACCAGAGCGATAGCACCAGGGCAGCACCCCAGACGAAGAACAGCGGATCCCACATCACTGCGTGGCGCATCATCGCATCGACGTCACAACCACCCGCAGGATGGCGGTGAAGGCGACCCAGCCGCCGGAGGTTGCTAGGCGACATGCCGATGGAGGAGGTCAGAGGGGCGCGCAGACCCTGACGGATACGAACGGGTTGTGGGAATCCCTGGAACAGGGTGAGCACACAGTGCAAGGCTGTCGACCATGACAACGACTCCAGCTGGTTTCGAATATCGACTCATGAGTAACGATGAAGTCACCATCACCCACTGGGGACGCCGCGCGACGACACTGCGCGGCGCAGCAGCGCGAGACTTCCTGATCGCTGTCGAGATGCAGGACCCCCAGGAGCTCATGGCTCGGGTGACGGGTAATTACAAGCACGGGAACGAACGCACGGCGAAGAACCTCCCGCGCAACAGGGCGCCCTGAGCAGATCCTCCAGCGGCCTCCGGCATAGGGAACTATCTCCATGGACCGACCCTCGCTGGGCCGGGTAGCTCTTGAGGATCTGCGCCAGTTGCTGGTCGATCGTCAGCCGACGATCCGGATCGCGGATCGAGCATCATCTTCTGATCCGTTATCGTTCTTCCATGATCTTCGAAACGAGCAGACTTCTCGCACGACATTTCGAAGCTGGCGATCTCGAAGAATTCGCAACGCTGTGCGCAGACGCCCACGTGATGCGATTCGTCGGTGACGGCTCATCTCTAGAACGGGCAGAGGTAGCCCGCTGGATCGAGGTATGTCAGGAAAAGTATTCGAATCGCGGGTACGGCACATCGGCGATGATCGAAAGAGCTACCAGCGAATTCGTCGGCTACTGCGGCGTCGTCAGGCCACCCGGTCAGGACTTCGACGAATTGATCTACGTTCTCCATCAGAAGTTCTGGGGAAAAGGTTACGCCACCGAGATGGGGCACGCGATGCTCGACTATGTTTTCGCCGTCTCGCGACTTCCTTCGATCTCGGCAACGATCGACCCGGATAACGAGCAGTCCAAAGTGGTAGCGGCCAAACTGGGAATGATCGAGACACCCTACACTGATCCCACGATCAGCTACTGGTCTATCGCTCGTCCGAAGGACGTGCCCCAGTAAGCACTGCCAAAGCGTTCTTCAGAAGACGCACTGAATCTGCACGGTTATAGAATGCGGGCGAACTTCATCCCGGGGGTTCATTGACTGGACCTGTGCGATGAGTCTATTTCCAGCCCACGGGCTTTCCCCGTGAGAATAGATGTACGGGCGTCTGCGCAGCCCTATGGGACGATGAGTCTCATGCCCTGGCTCCGCGCGATCCGGCTCGACACTGCCCGGCTGATCCTCGAGCCGCTGAACCTTCAGCATGCCACCGAGATGGTCGCGGTGCTTGCAGCGTCCGAGCTCTACACCTTCACCGGCGGCGAGCCGCCCACCGAGGAGACTCTTCGCGCCCGCTACGAGCGCCAGTCCATCGGGCATTCTCCCACCGGCGACGCAGGGTGGTTGAACTGGGTCCTCCGCATGAGGGAGACGAGGGCTGTGGTCGGGCATGTACAAACGACTCTCACCATTGAGGACCATATTCTGGTGGCGGACATCGCCTGGCTCGTTGCTCCATGGGTGCAGAACCAGGGGATCGCAACCGAAGCGTCTACGACCATGCTCGACTGGCTTCTCGATCAGCACGTGGTGAGAGTAAGGGCATTCATCCATCCGAACCACAACGTCTCGGCTCGTCTGGCTCGGCGCCTTGGGCTCATACCCACCTCGATGGTGGTTGATGACGAGAATCAGTGGGAACTCCCTGAACAGACCCGATAGCATTCAGGGCTTTTTTCGATGAGGACAGGTATCGGTTCTGGGTAGAGGTCAGAACCCAGGCGAGAGTGGTGACCGTGCTCGTTATCCATCTGGCCCGCGCCGTTCGGTCCAGCATGACGACTGTCGGAGAGAGCGAGGACGTGACACCGATCTATCGCCGATCGGTGGACGATGCTGCGAAGACATCCTCAGCGGATAGCATTCCTCCCATGACACCGAGGTTGAAGGGTCGCCGGCGGACCGTCCAGCGGCTCATCGACGAGGTTGCCGCCTGGGCAAGGCAGGAAGAGAGAGTGAAGGCTGTTGCACTTGTCGGGTCATATGCGCGGGGAGCCGAACGGATGGCCAGTGATGTCGACCTCGTGATCCTGAGTGACACGCCGGAACAGCTCGACGATGCGAAATGGTTCGAGCAGATCCGACCCGATGCTCGCCTCATCCGCTCCGAGGTCTGGGGTCCAGTACACGAACGCAGGTTCCGATTGGCGTCAGGGCTGGTTGTGGAACTGGGTATCGCTTCCTCGAGGTGGGCTGATCTGCCCTTGGACGAGGGAACGCGTCGTGTCCTGACCGACGGACACTGCGTCGTGTACGACACAGGTCCTCTCGGGCTCGCTTCCACCGCCGTGATCGGGTGAGGCAACTGCTCCCCGCCGGTGACTGCCGCGCTGAGACCGGCTCACGCCGGTGCTCGCGCGGCAAGCTGCGGCCGGTCTCGGTAAGCGCGTACCGATGCACGTGAAGTCCTCCTCCGTACTGATGGGATATAGCGTCGTGGTCGGGCTGCTTGGCGAAAGGTTCGATCGTCAGCAGACTTGGAGGCATGGGGACGAAGCGCGGTCAGCAGTTCGGGTCGGTTGTTCTGGGTGTAGGGATCGGTGCCGGTTTAGCGGGAGCCGGTTGGAGAGCCATCGGACCTGATCACCTCGTCTTCGCCGTCGTCGTGCAGTGTGCCTTCCTTTTCATGGCACTGCTCGTGGGGCCCGCACTGGTCGATGTCCGCCGATCCCGCTACCGTGTCAGAGCGGTCGAGCCAAGAATCTATACACTCCTGGGCGCCGACCTACTGCGCCGCTTCCTCGACGTGGTGCTGTGGAACAGGATCATCAGGCAGATGCGGCGCTCGGAGCGCGGAACATCAGGATTGTCCCGCTTCCTCAGGGGAACTGAGCAGTCAGAAACCGCGCATCTTGTCGGTGGTGCCGCCACCGTACTGCTGGTCATCACGGCCGTGGTTACGTCTCATCCCCAGGGAGCCGCGCAGATACTGCTCGTCGGAGTGATGCTGCACGGGTACCCGGTTCTGATCCAGCGCATCGTACGTTTCAGGATCACCAACCGCCGGACCAGTATCAGCAGAAGCGCCCACTGAGCTACCCCTGACCGGGGGAAGAGGGAGTCCCAGGATGCTATCCGCTGAGAGCGTGCTGGCGGGCGTCACGTCTGCTCCGGAGCGAGAAGAAGTTCCACTTCATCCGCCAGTTCTGAAACTGGTCTGCGACCATCGAGTTCGAGGGCCGCACTTTCTCGCAGCAGCGGTTCGACGTCCACGACGTGCTGCCGAATGACAGATTGTTCCGACTCCCTCTCGCCGTAGGGATTGTTCGTACGCAGCGAGACGCGCTCGATGAGAATTTCCACCGGTGCACTGAGGAGGATGACGGCCGAGAAACGGTGGTAGAAGCGTCCCTGGTTCTCGACAGTCCCCGACACGACAACGGACCGAGTGGATGCGAGAAGTGCCGACATCAGTGCTTCATCCCACGTGCCGTCCGGGAGCACCCAGTCGTCGTCGT
Organism: Arthrobacter sp.; assembly: GCA_030146405.1. GTDB lineage: Bacteria > Actinomycetota > Actinomycetes > Actinomycetales > Micrococcaceae > Arthrobacter_D. The sequence goes on along the minus strand of JASLBS010000223.1, from coordinate 4,518 downwards.
CGGTATCTACGGTGTGGTGACCGCGTCAGGACAACTCGAGCAACAGCGTCGTCTTTCCGGCACCTGACATACCGGTGATCAGGATTCGGGACATGGGAGCCAGCGTATAGGCCACCTCGGGGTATTGACGTCGACCGTAGGGGCTTGTTCACAATGGCTTGGAGGACAGCTACGGGGGAAGGTTTCGTGATGCTCATCGAACACCTGTTGATCAGAGAGTTCCACTACGGCCCGGTTGGCTCTCGCCGAAGGCGTTCTCCCTGCACCACCAGAGCTGATTGCTCATCCGGGCCGTCGATCCGTCGCACCGAGCGGTGGGCCGATGCGCGGGTTCTCCAGTGCGAGTGCTCCACGGAGCACGGCTCCGGTTGCCGACACCGTCTTCGCGTTGGTCGCGGGAACGGCCGGCTGAGATGAGCGCACCTGGTTCGCTACGGGTTGTATCCGAGACCAAGTGCGGTAACGCTCCTCGACAGGAGATCACCCGGCGCCTGGCCGTCGCCCTGGCGATCGGAGATGAAGCGGAGCTCGAACAACTTTTGGCACCCACTGCCGAATGGAAAGTGCTCGGAGAGACAGCGCGATGCGGGCTGGCCGCAATAGTCGATCGGTCGGTGGGGTCCTCCACCCCGACGGAGTTGCGCGTCCTGTCGATCATCACGCACGGCCGTGAAGCGAGCATCGACGGCGAAACGGTCGCCGCTGACGGACAGGTCACGGGTTTCTGCCATGTAGTTCGCTTCGCGAGCACAGCCAGATCCGCGCCCGTCACGGTCGTGCGCACCTACAGAGCTGCGTCGGTGGCGTAGGACGCGCGACGAACGGGAACTGCAGCACGGCGAATTCGAGCAGGCGGAACCAACGGGCCCCTACGTCGGATTCGTCCGCCTTGGTGCCGTTCGAGAGCGTTGTGAGGGAGTACCGGCACGATGGCCGCTGAGGTCGTTGGGTAACCAGCGGCAGCTATGGAAAGGGCCGCTCCGGGTGCTTTCGTCGCGCTGGGAAGTCGTGAGCGCGTGTGGTTCACCGTCGATTGGAAGGCTCTTGATAAGCGTGCTCGATGGCACTCACAGAGGAGGTTGATTGCTCCGCAGCCAGCAGTCGTTCCTTACGGGCGAGGACGGCCTCGTTGATGCCGTAGGGCACGATCACGGCGAGCGGTAGGAGGATCGTGAGATACCACGGGCCCACACCGAGCAGCATCGGAATGAAGGCCAGGATGAAGAGCACCCGGTGGATGATCCGATAGAGCTTCATGACGACGACTCTACTGCGGTCCCCGTGTGGGTTCGTTCCATTACCGTCACCTGGAGTGCGCGTAGGATGCGTCAATGCTTGCTGTGGGCTCGATCGTGATCCGTGTTTCCAATCTCGAACAACAAGTGCGTTTCTGGACGGCCGCGCTTCACTACGATGTCCGTCCCGATCGAAGTGACGACTTTGCGCTGCTGCATCCTCGCGACGGAGTCGGACCGAACGTCTCCCTCGACGCGGTTCCGTCACCACGGTCACTTCCTCCCCGTATCCACCTCGATCTCTATGCCGATGACCAGGGCGCAGAAGTGTCGCGTCTCATCGAACTCGGGGGTCGCGAAGTACCGTGGCACAAGCGGCCCTTCGATGCTGACTACATCATCATGGAAGACCCTGAAGGAAACCGCTTCTGCGTCGTGGATGCGGCCGAGTGGTCGGGCTGGGCGGCACGCGGCGCTTCGGACGACGCGCCCTGATACCGGATGTCGCATGAGGAAATGTGCCAGGTTCGACCGGCTACGCCGGAGGTGACTCAGGAGATGATGCGGTCGATGACCAGTCATGCCCAGTGTTCTTATCCGGCAGGAACAACACCGGGCTTGAAGGCCAGCACGTCGTCGCCGTCAGCTATGATCTGTGGCCAGGCAGGCCGAATCCCTGCTTCGGGGATACCGCTGGTTCCACTCGATCCAGCCCAGTGCCTCTTCCCGTGATTTCGAGGAGGAGTAATAGTTCATGACATTTGAATCCCCCAGGAGCGCGGCGATGTCATCGAGGTCGGACGTGGTCATCTCGTGGAACCGTAAACTGTTCGTCGACTGCGGTACTGGCAGATGACCACGGTATTCCAGCCGACCCGCTGCTACCCGGATGCCGATCCCTTGCGGCGCCCGGCCGGGTCGGGTTGTGCTGCGCTGAGGCGGTGAGTGAATCGGGACATCGAGTCGATGAAGGCATCGGGCCCGAGGACGGTGAAGGGAACATCGAAACGCAGGATCCACGACGTCAGTCCTGCCCATGACCAGGACCCTATCCGCACGCGACTCACCGTGTCGGAGACCTGTTCCATCTCTCCGTCGCCGATCCAAGGGGCAATATCGACGGCACCCAGATGGAGGAGGAACTCGCCGTAGCACGGCCACTCGTTCGCTCGGCCGGAGCCTTTCAGGCGTGCAGCGAGGTAGGTGCGTGCATCGCCCGTCGGGATCGGCCGGCGGGTGAACAGCGCTCCCGGCGCGAACTTCGGCGTCAATCTGTCGAGCCGGTAGATGCGCCAGTCGGCCTTGCCGAGATCCCAGGCGATGAGATACCACCGACCGTTGCGGGCCACCACGGCGTGCGGTTCGACCCGCCTGGGTGACTGCTCGTGGTCATCGCCGTAGTCGAAACGGATGATTCGGTGGTCCCGGATTGCCGTGCTGACCAGTTCGAGGACCTTCGGGTCCACCCGGTCGGACGAGCCGGAATCGAGGAAGCGGATACCGTCGATCCGTTGCCTCAATCGGGATGGCATCACCTGCCGCACGGTCATGAGCGCCCGTGCGGCCGCTTCGTCCAGGTCGACGCCACTGGAGGGCATGCTCTGCAGCGCCACCGCGATGGAGACAGCTTGCTCGTCGTCGAACAGCAGCGGCGGCAGCTCCGACCCCGCGGCGAGTCGATAGCCCCCGTCCGGTCCTTTTGCTGCGGTGATGGCGTACCCGAGGTCACGAAGACGATCGATATCACGCCGCACGGTACGCGGTGTGACATCGAGACGATCGGCGAGCACGTGCCCGGGCCAGTCGCGGCGGGAGTGCAACAGGGACAGCAGCGTCAGCATGCGGGACGACGTTCCGGACATAGCTCGAGTATCTCCCAAGAGGCGGACTCATCCTGTCCTCTACCCAGGACATTCTGTTCCTACGGCAGAACGCCGTAACCGTTGAAGAGGCGAAGGACAGACACATGAGCATCACGACCACCACCCACCTCAACTTCCGGGGCACCGCTCGCCAGGCGCTGGAGTTCTACCAGTCCGTCTTCGGTGGCAACCTCACCTGCGCCACCTACAACGACGTCGGGATGCCGAAGGAGGTTCCCGGTGCCGACAGGATCGTGTTCGGTCAGGTCGAGTCCGAGGACGGGTTCCGCATCATGGCTTATGACATCCCCGGCCAAGTACTCACCGACGCCAGGGCGAGCGCGGGAAGCACTCGCCGTGAGAACGGTGCGACGATCACCGACCGCGCTTTCTTCCAGTCCCTCCGCGGCCAGACCCTCGAGGAGGTTGTCTCGCTGTGGGAGGCCCTTGCCGACGGCGCAGAGATCATCGAGCCGCTCGCTGCTTCGGCCTGGAGCCCTGGATTCGGGATGCTCACCGACCGCTTCGGGGTGACCTGGGTGATCGACGTCCAGGCTCCGTACAACGCCTGAGCAGCAGCCTCTCCTGGCCCCTCGCGCATGCTGCTCGAGGGGCCCTGGTGGCGCGGCGGACATCACCGGATGAGCAGGGACAGCATGAGAACCCTGCCCGCCGTCACAGGCCTTGCGGGTGGCGGCAGTTGTGCAGATGATGACGGACGCGGTGGAACTGGGGGATGATCCCGTAGACCACGATGGGCACCGCCACTGTGGCCAGGACGAAGGTGCGCAGGACGGGGTGCAGCAGGACCAGCCACTGTCCGAAAACGAGATTGATGACGGTCAGGGTAGGGAAGACGGCGAACCAGATCATCAGTGCCATCTGGTGTTGGGTCGGAGGTGGAGTGCGGTGGCTAGCGGCATCAGTGGGCATCGATATTCCTCAACTGTCGGGGGCAGGTACGAGCAATGGCGCGCAGGCGCCGCACTGTTGACCAGTTCGGTACCCCAGGTCGGCGGTGCCGTCACCCCTCATCAGAGGTCCAGTGCCCGTGCCCGCTGTGGTGGCCCGTCGACGACGACGACGTCGAGCTCGGGATGGGCGCGCATACCGTCCATGACCGTCGACGGGTTGACCAGCCCGTGCGTGTACACGAGGTCATCGGTGGGCACCCCCGTGACGTCGAAGAACGGTTCGAAGATGTCCGAGGTCAGCAGTCCCAGCAGGCGCGTGTTGTGGGAGGCCACGGCGAAGGTGTGGATGGTCCCGGCGGGGGCGTGGACGAAGTCCCCTGGGGTCAGCAGGACCTCCTCACCGTTCACCCACAGCCAGATACGGCCGGACAGGCAGAGGAAGTTCTCGGTGTGCTGCCGGTGGAAGTGGCGGATGAAATAGGGCGACGGCGCGGAGAGCGTATCGAC
>JASLBS010000154.1 GCA_030146405.1 Arthrobacter sp. | reverse complement strand
CTTGGAGCCGAACTCGCCGAAGGAGAGGTGCTGCGCCTTCGCGTCGACGAGACCGAAGCTCGCCACGTCCCAGAACGCGGTGGAACCACCGACGCCGAGCACCACCTCGTAGTCGTCGGGGGCGCCGAAGAAGGTGCTGAGTCCCTCGCGCACACTGCCCACGAGACTCCGCACGGGCGCCTGCCGGTGCGAGGTACCCAGCAGGGAACTGCCCGCAGCCACCAGGGCATCGAGCTGTGCACTCCGGACCTTCGAGGGGCCAGCCCCGAACCGTCCGTCCGCAGGCAGGAGATGTGCGGGAATGCGGGGGAGATCGCTCATGGGTGCTCCAGCGGCTCGACGGCGGGTATCGCCCCTCATTGTGCCCCAGCAACCGGCAGCCCTCCATTTGTGAACGCTCCTGTGGAGGACGGACACGGAGGCGTGCTCCGACCGATCCGGTGATTCCCGGGCCTCTGACGCCATGCGTTACCTTGGGAGGCGTGGGGCAGTGCCGGTCGACGCGGGCTGTGCCCCGCGCCGGCGTGGGGCACTCCAGCCGCACATCCGCACCGCACCAAGGAGCTGAACCGCATGACGGACCTCATCGATACCACCGAGATGTACCTGCGGACCATCCTTGAGCTCGAGGAGGAGAACATCGTCGCCCTCCGAGCGCGGATCGCCGAGCGGCTCCGACACTCCGGGCCCACCGTCTCCCAGACCATCGGGCGGATGGAGCGCGACGGACTCGTGGTGGTCTCGGGGGACCGTCACCTCGAACTGACACAGCTGGGCCGACGCCGGGCCACCGAGGTCATGCGGAAGCACCGGCTCGCCGAGCGGCTCCTGAGCGACGTGATCGGCCTCGACTGGGCCTACGTCCACGAGGAGGCCTGCCGGTGGGAGCACGTCATGAGCGAACGCGTGGAGCGGCGGCTCTACGAACTGCTCGGCAAGCCCTCCCAGTCCCCCTACGGGAACCCGATCCCCGGCCTCGAGGGGATCGGCGGCGTGCAGTCGGAACAGTTCACCGACGGCGTGGTCACCCTGCTCGCCGCGATGGGAGCCTACGCGCCGGGACAGCAGGTGACCCTGATGCGCCTCGCGGAGCCGATCCAGGTGGATCCGGAACTGCTCACACAGCTCGACGAGGGTGGCCTGCGGCCCGGGGCTCACCTCAACCTGGAGTCCGTGGCCGGCTACGTCTCGGTGCGCGTCCCGGGCGTGGAAGGCGCACTGGAACTTCCTCCGGAAGTTGCATCACACGTCTTCGTCTCGGTCCGTACGGCAGCCTGACACCCTTCCTCGAGCAGTCGAGAACCAGTGTCGTGACTGAAAAATTACCGATCCGTAATTGGAACGTGACACAACAGGATTCCTGGGATAGCCTACATCTCGTGCCGGATCGCTTGAGATCCGGTACCCTCCTGCAAATCGCCTAGCTCTGCCATTGCCTGAGGTCCGTCCGCACCATCGCATGGCAGAGGCGGGGGAACCAATTTTTCCGGGTTTCTGAAAAGAAACCCTTGGGGTTAAGTCGCTGCTCGCGCCGCGGCCGGGTGACTCCCACCCGAATCCGACAGCTCACCTCGCAGGCGTTGGGAGAGGCAATCCAACGTGTCCACAAGCTCTTCACCGGGCCGCCACCGCGCGCCCGGGAACGCCAGTGCGCTGGCGTTCCTGTCAACAGCAGTAGCACCGAATGCCGGGTCTGCAGGCCGTCAGGCTGCCGTGATCGTGGCGGCAACAGGCCTGGTTCTCGCCGCGGGACTACCGGCCCAGGGGGCCACCACCCCCGAGCGGGAGGTGCAGTCCTCCGCCGCGTTGACCATCAGCCGCATCGTTCTCGCCGACATCAGCGTTCCCGCGACGGCCGAGGTCTCCTTCCACCGTGAGGCCGTGGACATCACTCCCGCCCCTGTCGTGATCGAGGCAGTACCCGCCGTCGCGGAGGCCCCCGCTGTCGAGGTGGTCGCCGCTGGGACGGAGGCACCCGCCGAGATCGAGGACGTGCCTCTCGCCGTCGAAGCGACTCCGGTGGTGCAGGACACTCCCGCACCCGAGGAGATCGTCCCGGTCGAGGCGGTTCCCGGAGTAGCCTTTGCCACGGCACCCGCGGTGCAGGTCCTCCCGGCACCGGTGGTTCCCGCCCCACCGCTCCCGACGGCCTCCGTCGTCGAGGTGGCGCCGGTCCAGGCTCGGGTCCCCGTGCAGTCGTCCGGGGTCGCGGACGGACTGGTCGCGTCCGCCTACGGACAGATCGGGATTGCCCAGGACTGCACCGCAATGGTCGAGACGGCCCTGCGGTCGGTCGGCACGTCGGTCGGGGACCTCGCTCCCTCACAATTTTTCCAATTCGGTGACGTGGTCGGCAGCCCAGTGCCCGGCGACCTCGTCATCACACCCGGCCACGTGGCCATCTATGTCGGGAACGGGCAGGTCATCAGTGGTGGCCTGAACGGTATGAACACCGGCTTGCACGTCCTGTCAGATCTTCCCGGCGCCAGCTTCGTTCGCGTCCGCTAATACCGACCCCCTCACACCCGGAGAATACTCATGTCCTCACGCGCAACGATCGCCCGCCACCGCTCCGAAGCCCCGAACACGGCCGGCTTCCCCGCTCTCGCCAAAGCCGTCACCACCAACTCCGGCACGATGGGCCGTCAGGCTGCGGTGTTCGCCGTGGCGTCGGGCCTCATTCTCTCCGGTGGTGTCGCCGCGAATGCCGCAGACGTCCAGCCACAGCGCGACGTGACGGCCTCGAACGTCACGCTGACGTCAGCCCGTGCCGCAGTAGTGGCCTCCACCAAGAGCGTGGTGTCCTTCAACAGGACGCCCGTGAAGGTGAAGGCCAAGCCCGCCTACGTGCGGAAAGCACCCGTCGTCACGCCGCCGATCGTCGAGGCGCCCGTTGTCGAAGCCCCCGTCGTGGAAGCCCCTGTCGTGGAGGCGCCCGTCGTGGAGGCGCCCGTCGTGGTGGCGCCGGTTGTCGAGGCGCCCGTCGTGGAGGCGCCCGTCGTGATGGCGCCGGTTGTCGAGGCGCCCGTCGTGGTGGCGCCGGTTGTCGAGGCGCCCGTCGTGGAAGCACCCGTCGTCGCTCCCGCCCCGGTCGTCGCCCCCGCTCCCGTGGCTGCCGTCCAGGCTGCGTACGTAGCACCAGCCCCCGCACCCGCACCCGCACCCGCACCCGCACCCGTGCAGGCTCCTCCTGCCCCCGCGGCTTCCTCGAACGTCGCGGCGACCATCGCGGCTGCGGCCCAGGGCCAGTTGGGCGTGATGCAGGACTGCACGCGTCTGGCCAGCAACGCCCTCGCCGCAGCGGGGATCAACTTCCACGGCTGGCCTGCAGGCTACCTCTCCCTCGGACGCACGGTGAGCGCCGGCGAAGCCATC
>JASLBS010000086.1 GCA_030146405.1 Arthrobacter sp. | reverse complement strand
TCGCCGTCGGCCGTCCGGTAGCCATCGTCGCCGTCACCTCGGGCCTCGCGCTCAGCGTCGTCGGAACCGCCAATGCCAGCGCCCACACCGACCAGGCTCCTGTCCAGGCCCCCGTGGCCGCCCCGGCTGCACCTGCAGCCGTCGTGGCTCCTGCTGCTCCCGCCGCTGCACCTGCAGCCGCCGGAACCAGCCACACCGTGGTCGCGGGTGACACCCTGGGTGGCATCTCCGCCCAGTACGGCGTCGAACTGCACGTTGTCCTCGCGGCGAACGGCCTGTCCCTGACCTCGGTCATCTTCCCGGGTGACTCCATCGCGGTCCCGGCCGCCGGTGAGGTCTCCGCTCCGGTGCAGACCGTCGCGGTCGCCTCGCCCGTCGAGACCGTCGTCGCCCCCGTGGAGCAGGTCGCTCCCGTGGCGCCGTTCGAGCAGGCTGCTGCTGTTGCTCCCGCGCCGGCCGTGTCCACGGCCCCTGACTCCGGTGTATACCTGGCATCGGCCAGCATCGCGCCGGTCGCACCTGCTGCCTCGGCTGCAACTTCCGCGCCGACTGAAACCGCCGTCGGCGGCAACGTGGCAGGAATCCTCGTGGGTTCCGCGCAGTCGCAGATCGGCACCACCCAGGACTGCACCGCCATGGTGGAGAAGGCCCTGCGGGCCGCGGGCTTCACCGTAGGTGACCTCGGCCCCTCGCAGTTCTTCCAGTTCGGCGCCACGGTGGGCAGCCCCGCCCCGGGCGACCTGGTCATCACGGGCGGGCACGTCGCCATCTACGTCGGCAACGGTCAGGTCATCAGCGGTGGCATGAACGGCATCAACGCCACCATGCAGCACCCCCTCTCGGACCTCCCGGGAGCATCCTTCGTCCGGGTAGCACGCTAGTCCGGAGCGAAACCTCACACGGGAAGCGGCGGGTGCTTGGACGGGGCCCTGCCGCTTCCTTCTGTGTTTCCTAGCAGGCCCACCCTTCGGTGGGCCTGCTAGACCCGTGAGGCCAGCACGGCCTGGATACCGGGAATGCAGCCCTCGTTCTGCAACGAGGTGGTGTCCCCGAGCGGCGCTCCCTCGTGCAGTTGGGTGAGGAGGCGGCGCATGATCTTCCCGGACCGCGTCTTCGGTACATCGGGCACGACGACGACGGCCGAGGGTCGCGCGATCGCCCCGATGGCCTTTCCCACGTGTGCGCGCAGGGTCGCGGCGACGTCCTCCGCGCCGGCCGCGCCGGGCGTGAGCACCACGAAGGCCGCGATGGCATGACCCGTCACCGCGTGCGGGACCGGGCACACGCCCGCCTCGGTGACGAGCGGGTGCGCCACGAGTGCCGATTCGATCTCGATGGTGGAGAGCCGATGGCCCGAGACATTGATGACGTCGTCCACGCGCCCCAGGATCCAGGTGTCGCCGTCGTCGTCGTACCGCGCGCCGTCGCCCGCCAGGAACCAGCCCTGGGCCGCGAACTTCCGCCAGTAGGAGTCCAGGTAGCGCTGTGGGTTCCCCCACACCGTGCGCGCCATGGCTGGTCCGTGCCGGTCCACGACGATCAGTCCCTGCACCCCGGGCGGCACGGGGTGCCCCGCCTCGTCGACGATCCGCGTGCTCACCCCGGGGAGCGCGCGGGCGGCGCAGCCGGGCTTGAACACGGTGTCGGTGGGGCTGGGGGAGAGCACCGTGGCCCCGGTCTCGGACTGCCACCAGGTATCCACCACCGGCACCTCGTCGCGGCCGAGATTCCGGCGGAACCAGCGCCATGCCTCGGGATTCACGGCCTCGCCGACGGTGCCCAGCACGCGGATGCTCGAGAGGTCGTAGGAGGACGGGACGCCGTCCGGGAACCAGCCCATGAGTGAGCGCACCAGCGTGGGAGCGGTGTAGTAGCTCGTCACGCCGTAGCGCTCGATGATCTCGAAGTGGCGGCCCGCGTGCGGTGTGTTCGGGGTGCCCTCGAAGATCACCTGGGTGGCCCCGTTGGACAGCGGGCCGTAGAGCTCGTAGGTGTGCGCCGTGACCCAGGCGAGGTCCGCCGTGCACCAGTGGACGTCCTGCTCCCGCAGTGCCGGATCAGGATTGCTGAAGAGGTGTTCGAAGCTCCAGGACGCCTGGGTGAGGTAGCCGCCCGAGGTGTGCACGAGGCCCTTCGGCTTCCCCGTGGTCCCGGAGGTGTACATGATGAACAGCGGGGTCTCGGCGTCGAACGCCTCCGGTGCGTGCTCCGGGGAGGCGGTGTCCACGACGTCGTGCCACCACACGTCGCGACCCGGGGTCCAGCTGATCTCGGAGCCCGTGCGGCGGATCACCAGGACGTGCTCGATCCCGGGGACGTCCGCGACGGCGGCATCCGCGCTGTCCTTCACGGGGACGGCGGTGCCCCGGCGGTACTGCCCGTCCGTGGTCACCAGCAATTTTGCGCCGGTGTCCTCGACGCGGAAGCGGAGCGCCTCGGCCGAGAAGCCGCCGAACACGAGCGAGTGCACGGCGCCGATCCGCGCGCAGGCGAGGGTGATCACCACCGTCTCCACGAGGACCGGCAGGTAGATCACCACGCGGTCGCCCTTGCCGATCCCGAGGTCCAGCAGGGCGTTCGCCGCCCGCGAGACCGCGCACTGCAGTTCGGAGTAGGTGACGGTGCGGCGGTCCCCGGGCTCGCCCTCGAAGTGGAGGGCCACCCGGTTCCCCCGGCCCGCCCGGACGTGCCGGTCCACGCAGTTGTCCGCGACGTTCAGCGTCCCGCCGGCGAACCACTCGATGGCGGGCACGCTGAGCGTGCCGTCCTCCTGCTCCGCGGCCTTCTCGAACGTGTGCAGGGTGTGCCAGGGAGTGCTCCACTCGAGCCGGCGTGCCTGCTCGTCCCAGAAGGCGAGGCGCTCGGCCTCCGCGGTGTCCTCCTGCCCGGGCGGGGTTCCTCGGACGATTACGCCCATCGGCGCACCGCCCACCGTTCCGCGAGTCCCAGCAGGGCATCGGTGGTCTTGCCGATCACGGCCAGCAGGATGATCGCCAGGAGGATGCGGTCCACCCGGCCGTTGTACTGGGAGTCCGTGAGCAGGAACCCGAGTCCCATGGAGGAGGCGATGAGTTCGGCCGCCACGAGGAAGAGCCAGGACTGCGCCAGGGCGAGCCGGAGGCCGGAGAACAGTGCGGGGACGACGGCTGGCAGCTGCACCGTGGTGAGCAGGCGGAAACCGTTCAGTCCGAAGGCCCGTGCGGCCTCCACGAGGTTGCGGTCCACGTGCCGCAGTCCCAGGTAGAGCGTGGTGAACACGGGGAAGAAAGCCCCGATGGTGATCAGGGTGACCTTGGAGTCCTCGTTGATGCCGATCCAGAGGATCAGCAGGGGAACCCAGGCCAGGGACGGTACGGCGCGCAATGCTCCGACCATCGGGGTGAGGAGGACGTCGGCGATCCTGGAGAGTCCCAGCAGGGCCCCGGCCACGATCCCGAGTGCGGCTCCGAAGGAGAAACCGAGGAGGACACGCTGGGTGGAGATCAGGATGTGGTTCATGAGCTGGCCGCGCTCGATCAGCTCCACGGCAGCGGCGTAGACGGCACCCGGTGAGGGCAGTTGCGAGGGCCGGAAGTATCCCGAGGCCGTACTCAGGTACCAGGCCAGCAGGATCAGGGCCGGAACCAGGAGCCCGAGCAGGAGGGTGCCCAGGCGCCGGCCTGCGCCCCGCCGTCGTCCTGTGGTGCGTAGGCCGGCGGCAGCGACCTCCGTGGTGATGGGCACACCACTGGCGTGCATGGCCTCCTTGCTCAGTGGTACGGCACGCTGTTCCGGGACGTGGCCTGCGCTCACGAGGAGGAACCGATGGCGTCCGGGTCTGCGTTCTCGACCAGCGAGGGATCGAGGAGGGAGTCGAGGGCTTCGTCGATCAGCTGCTGGTTCTGGACGTCGCCGGTCTCCACGAACACGGGGCCGATCTTCTCCAGCACGCTCCGCTGGGCGTCTCCCGGGGCGGGGTCCACGTCCAGGTTGGTGCGGTCGATGATCACCGAGTCGGCCACGGCCTGATCGATCCCGGCAACCTCGGCGAGGATGGCCGCCGTCTCCTCCGGGTTCTCCTTGGCCCAGGCCCGGGCCCGCTCATACGCGTTCACCACGGTCTGGGCGAGTTCCGGCTGCTCCTCGAGGAAGTCCTCCGTGGCGTTGAGGAAGCCGTAGGTGTTGAAATCGATGTCGCGGAAGAACAGCTGGGCGCCGTCCTGCTCGGCGGCGGCCATGATGGGATCGAGCCCGGCCCAGGCGTCCACGGCCCCGCTGGCGAGGGCCGCGCGGCCGTCCGCGTGCTGCAGGTTCTCGATCGTGACCTCAGACTGGTCCACGCCGACCGCCTCGAGCGCCTGCAGGAGGAAGAAGTAGGGATCAGTGCCACGCGTGGCAGCCACCGACTTCCCGCGGAGATCCTCCACCGTGGTGATGCCCGACTCGGGAAGCGTCACGAGGGCCGACCACTCGGGCTGCGAGTAGATGTCGATGGTCTTGATGGGGGAGCCGTTGGACCGGGCGAGCAGCGCGGCGGATCCCGCGGTGGAACCGACGTCGATGGCACCCGCTCGCAGCGCCTCGTTGGCCTTGTTCGATCCTGCGGACTGCACCCACTCCACAGTGACGTCCTGCTCGGAGAGCTCGTCCTCGAGCCAGCCCTGCTCCTTGATGATGAGGCTCAGCGGGTTGTAGGTGGCGAAGTCGAGGGTGAGTGTTCCGCCCTCCGTGCCGCCTCCTCCGGCGGCCTGGGTGTCGGCGGCGTTCTCGCCGGCGAGGCAACCGCTGAGACTCAGCGAGAGTGCGGTGGCGAGAGCGAGGGTGGGAACGAGTGCACGGCGGTTCATGGTGGTCCTTCGGTCGGAATGCGGCAGCTGGAGATGCGGCAGTCAGCTGTACGGCGGGGAGTGCCCGCCCGAGGGAAAGGGCGGTGCAGGGGCGTGGGGATGCGGGGCTAGTGGCCCGTGACGCCGAGCATCGAGAGCAGGGAGCTCCGGAGGTGCCCGAGTTCCGCCGAGTTGCGGTCGCGGGGACGATCGCCGGGGACGGTGACGAGCTCGGAGACCGTGGAGCCCTCCGAGGTGGCGTCATCCGCCCGTCCGAGCACCAGGATGCGGTCCGCGAGCTGGAGGGCTTCATCGACGTCGTGCGTCACGAGCAGCACCGTGGTGGGCTGCGCCCCGTGGATGTCCAGCAGGAGGTCCTGCATCTTGATCCGGGTGAGGGCGTCCAGTGCCCCGAAGGGTTCATCGAGCAGCAGTACGCCCGGATTCCGGGCGAGCGCGCGGGCCAGCGAGGTGCGTTGCGCCATGCCGCCGGAGACCTCACGCGGGCGGTGCTTGGCGAACGTGTCGAGTCCCACGAGCTTCAGCAGCTCCCTAACCTTGGCCTTCCCCGCGGTGGCACTGGCGGACTTCGGCAACCCGATCGCCACGTTCGCCTGCAGGGTGTGCCAGGGCAGGAGGCGCGGTTCCTGGAACGCGACGGCGCAGCGCTCGTCGATGCCGGAGACGGGGGTCCCGTCGATCAGCACCTTGCCGCTGTCGGGGACGTCCAGGCCCGCTGCGGCGCGCAGGAGAGTGGACTTCCCACAACCACTGGTGCCGAGGATCGCCAGGATCTCGCCCGGCCGCACGTCCACGTTGACGTCACGCAGCACCACGCGCCGGGCGCCGGAGGAGCCGAAGCTGCGCCCGAGGCCGGAGAAGCTCACGCCGAGGGCCTGCTTGGAGGGGGTCTGGGTATCTGCGGATGCCAGGACTGCGGTCATAGTGTCTCCATCGGTCCTGGCGGTAGCACCCTACGGTCCGAGCCTTCGCCACCGGTGTCCGGTGGTTCCCATGGCTCGTACCTCGTTATCGTCCGGCACCAGGGGGATGCGCGGGCGACCAGGGTTGCTGCGGCGTCACTGATCCAGGTCTCTCAGCCGCTCGGGATGGTCACTCCCATCAAACGCCCGACGCCCCGCAGGAGCAAAATGGGACGTGTAACAAACGCTGTAACAATTACGAGGAGGCGCCGTGGCGCACCAGAACGATCCCCAGGTGATTCGACGGCTCCTGAGCGAACCGGGCCGCTGGGCGGTGGTGGGGCTCTCCGACAATCCCCGGCGGGTGGCGGTGGGGGTATCGCGCTTCCTGCTGGACCGCCTCGGGATGGAGATCATCCCGGTGAGCCTGAAGGGCGACGACGTCCACGGGCAGAAGGGCTACACGCGTCTCGCGGACGTGCCGGGGAGCATCGACGTCGTCGACTGCTTCGTGAATTCCACCCGGGTGGGCGCCGTGGTGGACCAGGCGATCGCCGTCGGAGCGAGGGCGGTGTGGCTCCAGCTGGGCGTGATCGACGAGGACGCCGCGCGCCGGGCAGTGGAAGCCGGACTCGACGTGGTCATGGACACCTGCCCGGTCATGGAGGCACCCGCGCTCGGGCTCTAGCACTTCAGGCACCTACCTACATGCGCTGGTACTTCGAGCGGATCACCATGAATGCGCCGTACGCCATGAGCCCGACGGCTACGGCACCCAGGATCCAGATCCCGAACGGCTGGTCGCGGAGGGACTTGAGGGCGCCGTCGAGCCCCGTCGACTCCTCCGGATTGTTCAGGACGGTGCTGATGAAGACGAGGACACCGAGGACGCCGAGCGCGACTCCCTTCGCGAGGTAGCCCACGGTCCCGAGGATCACGAGTGCGGAGGCAGCCGGGCGAGGTGGAAGGTGTGTGAGCTGCTGACGGAACCGCCCGGTGGCCCCGCTGTACACGAAGTAGCCACCGACCGCGAAGATACCGACGCCCACCGCGAGAAGGAGAGCCGATCCCGCCGGATGGGACATCAGGGAGGCGCTCAGGGAGCTCGTGCTGTCGCTGCTGTCGCTCGAACCGCCGAGCGCGAACTGACCGAAGGTCACGCCGATCGCCGCGTACACGCCGGCCTGTGCGCCGCATTTGACCCGGAGGACGGCCTTGTCCTTGGTCGAGCTTCCCCGGGCGCCGAAGAAGACCTCACTGAGCTGGAAGAGCGCGAGCGCGAGGCAGCCGAGGAAGCAGAACCACACCAGCACCATTCCGCCCGGCCTGGCCGTGAGCTCGCCGATGGCGCCGGTCTGGTCGGCGCTGCCGGAGCCCCCGTTGGCGAGCCCCAGGGCGATCAGCCCGACCAGGAGGTGCAGGATCCCGGCGGCCACATAGCCTGCGCGGGCCGCCAGCGCGAATTCCTTCGAGTCCGCGGCCTGCTCGGCCACGTCGGTCGCCTTGCCGGCCGCATCCGCGGCCTTGTCCGTCGCGTCCTTGCGGGCACCGCTCGACGTCGTCCCTGGTCCCATGGTGTTCCCGTCCTTGTCGTCGGAGCGGCGGAATGGACGTCGCAGGTGCGTCCGTGCCGGTCCGGCCCCTCAATCCTGCCACCGCTCGCCCGTGTCCTCTGCCCGCCCCGCTCGAGCAGGTCGGTGCGGATCCAGCCGCGAGTTCCCGACGAGGC